>JBDLTL010000015.1:0-23711 GCA_039799085.1 Candidatus Parcubacteria bacterium
ACCTTCGGTCGCGCCGGCTTTGATTTCACCCCGTATACTGCCAAGCGTCTAGGATTTCCGGCTTCTGTCTCATGGTATAGTTTTGCTCATATGAAAGATGTATTGAAAGCAGTGGTGCTCGGCGGCCTCTTTGCAGTGCCGTTCCTTACCCTTTACGTGGAGAATGATTACTTCTTCCCGTACATTACTGGAAAGAATTTTTGGTTCCGTATCATCGTCGATGTCACGGTCGCTGCATGGGTGCTATGGGCACTCTATGATGTAAAGGTACGTCCGCGTTTCTCGTGGATATTCTCAAGTTTCAGCGTACTCCTTATTGTGATGTTTTTTGCCAATCTTTTTGGTGCGCACCCACAATCAAGTTTCTGGAGCAATTTTGAGCGCATGGATGGTTATGTCTCACTCGTTCACACGTTCCTCTACATGGTGGTGCTTGGTTCTGTACTAAAGACCAAAGAACACTGGCAGCAGCTTCTCAATACATCACTCGTGGTGTCATTTCTAGTAGCTCTCTACGGTCTTGCTCAGTATGGTGGGCTTGCTGATGGTAGTGGCCGTATCGACAGTACGCTTGGCAACGCAGCATACATGGCGGTATACATGCTCTTCCACATCTTCGTAGCCTTTTGGCTCTTTGTGGAGACCAAGAGCCAAAATCTCAAAATCCTCTACGGCTTCTTGGCAGTCATGTTTACCTTTGTGCTTATTGAGACTGGTACTCGCGGTACTGCACTTGGTCTTGCTGTTGGCGTGCTCACGATGTCGGGCTATGTTGGTCTCTTCGGCACGCACTTCCGTGAGGTGCGCAAGTACGCGGTTGGAGCCTTTGCTATCTTGGTGCTGGCGGTGGCTGGTTTCGTTGCTGGACGCAACTCTGAATTCATTCAGAGCAGTCCCAATCTCGCTCGTATTGCTAACATCTCTATCAATGACCTTGCGGTGCGCGGGACTATCTGGGGGATGGCGTGGGAGGGTGTAAAGGAACGCCCGCTTCTTGGGTACGGACAGAGTAACTTCAACTATGTCTTCAATGAGTACTACAATCCTTCGCTGTATGCACAAGAGCAGTGGTTTGATCGTTCGCACAACATCTTTTTCGATTGGCTTATCACAGGCGGTGTGCTCGGCTTCCTTGCATACTTCAGCATCTTCTTCGCTTGTCTCTACTACATCTTTATCCGACCACTCATTGATAAGAATGATGCGAGCTTCACGGTGCTCGAACGTGGTGTGCTTCTTGGTATTCTCGCTGGCTACCTTACACACAACTTCGTTGTCTTTGACAATATCGTCAGCTACATCTTCTTCGCTATCATACTTGGCCTCATCCATTCTCGTGTGAGCAGTCCTATTAAGGAAATTGAAAATACCAAAGTTGACGAAGCAGTTATTACGCAGTTCGCAGCACCGGTGGTCGCTGTGATAACCATCTTCATTATTTACTTTGCTCACATGCCAAACATGGCAGCCGCGACTGACATCATTGATGCGATGCGGGAACAAAATCCTGATAAGCGGCTGGAGCACTTCAGAAGTGCTGTCGAGCGAGATTCATTCGCACAGCAGGAGATTGTCGAACAGCTCTCACAAATGGCCATTTCATACGCTCGCGACCAGAAGGTTTCAGCAGAGACTCGTCAGGCTTTTGGAGTGTATGCAGAAGAACAGTTGCTTAAGCTTGCGCAAGATAAGCCGGGAGATGCACGTGTTCACGTGTTCATTGGAAGTTACTACCGTTCGATTGGACAGGTAGATAAGTCAGCGGAGCAGATGCAGATTGCGCACGAACTCTCGCCACGCAAGCAGTCGATTATTATCCAGCAAGGTTTCATTGAGCTTACTCGCAATCAGAATGACAAGGCGTATGAGTACTTCAAGCAGGCGTATGAGCTCGATACACGAAGCCCAGAGTCGCGTGAGTACTATGCCGCGTCTCTCTTCGCCCAGAAGAAAAATGCTGAGGCTATCGCGCTTATGACAGACGAAAACACAAAGGTTCGCTTTGCCAAGAGTGACTACCTACTCTCGACTGCCAACGACGCTGGTGCAACTGACTTCATGATTGAGCTCTTCAAGAAACGAATTGAAATAACGCCACTTGCAGATCAAGCAGCGTCACAGAACTATGCAACCCTTGCGTTTCTTTACCATCAAAAGGGTGACATGGATAATGCTCTCAAGACGCTCGACGAGGGAATGAAGATAATTCCTGCATTCCAGAAGACGGCTACATGTCTCTCAAACAATATTAAGAGCGGAAAAGCTCCAGACGAGGGTTGTTAAATCTATGGAATTGAAGGTACAACAAAATGTTCCTCTCAATCAGTACACCACCTTACATGTAGGTGGTGTTGCTGATTATGTGGTCGAGGTAGTGAGTGTAGAGGAGCTTAAGGCGGCGCTTGTGTTTGCGCGGGAGCGCACACAAGCGCCGCCCCTTGTCCTTGGCGGCGGTTCCAATGTGCTCATTTCTGACGAAGGCTACCGTGGATTGGTGATAGTGATGAACATCAAAGACAGAGTGTATGAAGAAGACGCAGGAGGCACTTCGTGCCTCCTGCGTCTCGGCGCCGGCGAGACTCTCGATGACGTCGTTCGCGAAACGTGCGAGAAAGGATTATGGGGACTTGAAAACCTCTCATCCATACCAGGAAGTGTTGGTGCAACACCAGTACAAAATGTTGGTGCGTACGGTGTAGAAGTTTCTTCACTCATTACTTCTGTTGAAGCTATACATATCTCTACACTTGAAGAAAAAACTTTTTCTAACACACAATGTGAGTTTGCCTATCGTGATTCATTTTTTAAAACCGAAGAAGGAAAGCGGTGGGTGATTACATCTGTGACGTATCGACTTTCAAAAGAAGTGAATCCACAACTCGCGTATGCGGACCTTACGTCACTCCGCGAAGACCTTGCAGTGACGCCGATGATTGTCCGCGCTACGATACAAACCATTCGTGCCGGAAAGTTTCCAAACTGGCACGAAGTCGGTACGGCAGGTTCTTTCTTCAAAAATCCAATCATCGATGCAGAGCACTTTGGAGAGCTCCAGCAAGAATACCCAGGTATTGTTGGCCACAATCAGCTTACTGGAGAGGTGAAAGTATCTCTTGGCTGGGTGTTAGATAAAATTTGTAACCTCAAAGGATACTGTCTACACAACGTCTGTCTCTTTGAAAAACAAGCACTTGTTCTTGTCACAAAGCCCGGAGCAACCGCGCAAGAAATAAAAAATTTTACGGAACACATCAAAGAAAAAGTTTTTGAAAAAACAAAAATCAAAATTGAAACAGAAGTTCGCTTCATCTAAAAAACTTTAAGAAAAATTTTGCAAAAAATATTTTTTGCAAAATTTTTTATAAAAAAGTTTATCCACAAAAAAGTTTTTAAAAAAATTGTTTTAATTTTTTTTACGAGTGATAATTAATGTAAAGCAAATATCTTCTCATTGAATTGTTCTTTGATTGGAGAAGAGATTGCGGTCGACATTATCCAAACTATTCTCACCACAAAATCTATGCCAGCAAAAAAGAAGGTTGCAAAGAAGGCTCCTGCAAAGAAGGTAGTCAAGAAGGCACCAGCTAAGAAGGTAGTAAAGAAGGCTGTGAAGAAGGTTGCAAAGAAGGCTGTTAAGAAAGTAGCAAAGAAGGCAGCTAAGAAGGCACCAGCTAAGAAGGCCGCACCAAAGAAAAAAAAGTAATTGAAGCGGGGGAGGTCCGCCACCTCCGCGTCAAACTTGTAGCATAAAGCGCCCATTGGGCGCTTTATGCGTTTTATTTTACCTATTTTAGGCGCTTTTTAAGTGCGAAGCTGAAGCTGAGGGTTCGTTTGATAAATTTCCATCGTGAAGCTAATCCTGTGTTCCAAGATGAGTGACCGTGGGCTCGTGGTAGGAAAAAAACCGGGAATCGAACGATGGTAAGTTTGCTCCGTCTTGCTTCATAGAGAGCGTAGAGATCAAGTGAGAAGTCGTGTGGTGGGTTCTGCCATGTTTCAAAAAAGCTTCTGTGAAAAATATTTGGTTGTGCATTGATGTCACGAAGCCATTGTCTAAGGTAGAGAGTCTCAAAGACACTCATACCAAAGGTGAAGAGGGAGTCATAGAGAGGTCTGCGGTAGCGTAATCCTTTGCAGTATATGTCGGTGCGATTTTCATACTCTCCCTCGATAATCGAGAGGGCTTTTATGACATCTCTCGGATGAGTTTGTAGGTCACCATGTGTCCAGCCAATAAACTCTCCTCGCGCCTCTTTGAGGCCGCTGAGAACACCAGAGCCGTAGCCTTGATTTTCTGTTACTGTGACTATGGTGAGAAATTTTAGGTACCGTGAAGAGAGTGACTCCAAAATCTGTGAGGTGTTGTCTGTGGAGCCATTGTTCACCAAAACAACCTCAATGTCATCTCGGTTAACAACCTCAGCATAGGCAGTCAAAAGGTTGGGTAGGCCTCCTGCCTCATTGTAGCAAGGTACAACAATTGAAAGTTTAATATTAGTCTGCATAGACCATGGAGCTTACTTTGTGCGGGTAATCAGTGCAGATAGCATCAGCTTGCAGCTTCGCTATTTCTTGCCACCGAGCTCCTAGAGAATCAATGTTTACAGCATCTTGATGGGATTCACCTCCAAGAAGTTTCGGTGATGTTGCGTGCAATTCTGGACTAACCACCACGCTTTTGATAGCGAGGGTCTGAAGTTTGATTACCGTCTCTTTTGTATACAGTGCCTTCTCAGCTTTCTCTGCGTCGGTGCGGTCCCACTCATCGAGCCAAGCCCAGTCGTACACATCACGATTTTGTTCGAGTTCTTCTAAAGATAAGAGAGTTTCGCCGACAGCGCTATTGTGGCGGAGAATATCATACGGATGAGCCACTGAAGCAGAGAGCTGGAGGCTTGGTATAGACTCCTTGATTAGTCGAGCAACGGAAGGCGTTACATCAAAGATGATAATTGGCAGGTCGACCAGCTTTGCTAAATACGGCAAAAGGAGCTCTAGCTCTCCACTTGTTTGGTTATGGTGTTTTAAGTGAAGTGCATGAATAGATTTGGTCGTACTAGCATAAGACCTCATCATGGTAATGAGCTCGTCGAAGGTGAGTGTGCTCCCGTTTGGTAGGGGTGTGTTTAGAAATTCATCTGCTGTCATCTCGGTAATGGCAGGTTCTTCCTTGTTGGTGAGTCGACCAAGCGAGGCATCATGAGATATGACAGGTACACCATCGTTTGTGATGCGAACATCAAATTCAAGGCCCCAGCCTTTTCCTAGAAAGAACGCAAAGGCTTCTTTTGAACTTTCGGTAAAGGTATGGTGGTGCTCTGAGTCGAGGCCGCGATGAGTGATAATTTTCATAGATGTGCGATTACAAGGTGACAGTTCCCGCTTCTAATTTTTTGAAGAAAATATCGAGATCGTCTGGTGTTCCAAGTCCGTGCATTTTTTCTACCGGCATGTCGTGGATTTTGATGATTTTGCGCTCCTCTATGAGTTCGTTGTATACGGGGCAGACATAGAATTCTCCGTTTTGCTTCAAATCCTCTTCAATCATTGCTTTTGTGGCGCGGACATAGTCACTTCCTTTGGCAAAGTAATAGAGACCGACGGTGGCGTTATCAGAAATAGGGACCTTTTCAGCGGTTTGGGTTACATGACCGTTATCATCTATCTGAGCAAAGCTCCACTTATGATCCGAGTCTTTGAAAGTAAGAATTAATCCGTCCGTTCCTTCTTTCCGACCCTCAGCAATAAACTCGTTAATATTAGTTTCTATATATTGATCAGAATTGGCAACAAGAAGATCGTTGTCGTTGTTAATGTATTTTTCTGCAAGAAGTACAGTTTGGGCAGCTCCATTAGTAACGCTGTCTAAGAGCACTACGTCATAAGATTCAGGGGCGAGCGTTCTTTTGAAAACTGCCTCAAGTGGGTATCTCTCGTAGTGCTCCTTCAAGCAAATAAAAATAAAACGGTGCGGAACAGTTGGTCGTATGTTTTCAATAACTCGCTCAATCATCGGCTTGCCATTGATATCGATAAGAGGCTTGGGGGTAGTGTACCCAGCCTTTGTAAATCGAGAGCCGTAGCCGGCCATCGGAATGACAATCTGCAATGTTTTCATACTAAAAATTTATCGCTGGGAATTGAGGGTGTTTTGACCACAGCGTTTGCTCCATCTTCTATGCAGTAGAAATCTGCTGGTTCTCCAGGCTTAAGGTGAACGATGTCTCCGGGATGGAGTTCGGTGTCATTCATTTTGAATAGGCCGCTAATAATGACAGTTATCTCGTCGACTTCGTTGTGGACGTGCCTTGGTTCCAAGTCGCCAGCTTTGTAGTAACGAACCATGAATTCAAAATCTTTGGAACGAAGAATATTGTTGTCAAAATCTCCCACAAGCCAACCTTTCTGGAAGTTTTCTAGTCGGTGTATGTTCATAGGTGTTCTTTTAGTAGCGCTTCGGTAACTTCTTCAACTCCTGTAACTTCAACTACGGTGGCCCCGCTAGCTCTCGCTGCTGCGATGCCATAGAGAGAATCTTCAACAATAATTGTTTCTTCCGGAGAGATGCCGAGTCGCTCCATAGCCGTCTGATACATTTCTGGATCTGGCTTAGGGTGCGTGACCGAGTCGTTCCCTATAACGAATTCCATATACTCGAGTAGTCCGGCAGTTTCAAGCATTAGCTCTGCCATATCTTGTAGAGAGTTGGTACAGCAGGCAATTTTTACACCCTTACTCCGAAGCTTTTCTATAAGCTCTATTTTTGAAGGGTCGGGTGTGCAGAGCCGGGGAATTATCTGCTTGGTAAAGTCTTGCTTCATTGCGTTGATGGTCTCGATATCGTCAGTGGAGATTCTGCCGTCACTTGCGAGTATGGCAAGCTTCTTTCGAGATGGGAGGCCGTTGAATATTTCTTCGTGCTCGTCTTCACCAATTCGCTCACCAAACGTCATGAGCGCGAGATTGAGCGCCTCAAAGTGTGCTTCCCGCATATCAACGAGCACCCCATCGAGGTCGAATATAACTGCCTTGTAAGACTGGAGATTAGCCATGGTAATCAATACTATAATGCCAGGAGAGACTCCTCGCAATGTGTTGTAATTTAATCTTTAAATACCCACCACTTTTGACCAGTGAAATTGATAATCATACTTACGCCAGTCGCGAGGACAAAGGCCGCCAGCACTTGATTTGAAAAAACAGAAAGGACTACATGGTTGAGGGATACATTTACCGTAATGATCCCAGCATAGAGCGCAGCGAAACGAAGTCCTTCTTTGTGAGAGTGACGTTTGCGCTCAAATGTCCAGAATGTATTGAGAAGATAGGCGATGCTTATGCCAATCAGAAAAGAGAGAGCCTTAGCGCCGTTGTAACTGAGTATGGGTATGGCTGTCGTGTACACAAAGAAATCAGTAAGTGTCGCGATACTTCCTGTAATAAGGAATTTTAGTAGTTGTGTTTGTGTGGTTTGCATGCTGTAAGCAATTACCAAGGTTTAGTTCTATATAAGATATATTCCGAAAACTCCATTGGGGTGCCCGGGATGTGATTTTCTAATTCTTTGCGAGACTCTGGCGTAAGAAGTGATTTGTCTACAATCAGTGTTGCGCCAGCGTCTAATTCTGTACGTACGCGAGCACTTTTCTCCGCAAAGTTATTCCAAGAGGCATCTTTCTCGTACTGAGTTTCAAGCTCCGGGTCAAGTAAAAATGTGGTGTCATACGCATCTCGTAAAAAATTTCCAGAATACTGTGCAATTTGAGCATATCTTGTCATATCACAAAATATATTCTCGTGTCTGTATTTAATTTTGTATGGGATAAGAGTTGTTCGGTGGGAAGAGAGGTGTGTAACAACATCTTTAATTCCCGGGTCGGGGTAATTGAAGGAGTTAAAATCCATGGAGACGAGCTCATGAGTGTGGATGTAAATACTTTGTGTAGAGGTTAGTGCCGCGAGCATAATTGCAATCCCTGAGATAAGACGCTTCTTTTTAGAGGAGTGTAGTTCATCTGTAATGAGCAAGATAGATATAAATAAGCAAAAAACGGCAATTTTGTGCAGAGCGTGCCATTCATAAAGATCATTGAAAGAAAAAACAAATGGAAAGAAGAAGCTCACAACCAAGAGTGTGTACAGGGCCGTTTTTATTGGATGTGCTCGTTTTAAAATCGCTGGAGCGCAGATGATAAGAGTAAGGGTCGGAAGAAAGCCTGTAAGGGTGATGTATTGCAGAATATCCTTAATGTACGCAGAAAACGTAAAGGCAAGGAAGCGGATTTCGATTTCTGGGGAGGCGTAGAGTGTGCCAATGGCAAATGCGCTAGGAATGAATTTTGGGATTAGTGTTATGAGTGTCAGTGTCGTGAAGGTTGTTGCTGGGTGTTGTATCTCATGAAGGGTGCCAGTTCGCCATTTGTAAAAGTAGTACACCACAAGTGAAAGAAAGAGGCCAAGAATTAAGAATTGAAATGCAACCGCGTTGATTGTTGCCATTGAGAGAATGAGCAGTCCCACTAAGAAGATATGTTTTTTTGAATTATTGAATCTGAATAATGTAAACAAAAGAGTGGTAATAAGGAGAAGTGCAAGAGGCCAAGAGTTTGAGTTACTGAATCTAAAAACACTGACTGATGGCATTGCTCCTAGTCCAAGGAATGAGTATAGGTTACCGCTGATTGATGCTACGGCAATAAACAAAAGTATTGGTAAAAAATAGAACCCATTTCGTTTTTGAAGAAATAAAAATGAAACTACAATATTTAAAAAGAAAAATAAAGTTGCGAGGAAGATCTTCAGGGCGGCTGCTACGGGGATTTTGAGTACACTTACAAAAATGCCTACCATCAATATCGTGCTCTGGTGATAGTTCATTGGTATATCAGGGAAACTTAGATACGAAACAGGGAATCTTCCTTCAGTAACTTGTGTCACCGATCCCAGGAGTCCTGTCGCACACGTAAAATCAAAAATTTCTCGATTGAGACTAAGTACAAAAAGGTATGTTGAGACGGCGCTTAAAATTACGACAATTGAAAGTTCGATAGTTTTGAAGTGGATGTCTGTCTTGAATGTGTTAGTGATAGAGCGTGACACTGTCGCGGACGCGATGATACTGATGAATATGTTGGGGAGAAACCCAATCGGAGTAACGCTAATACAGGCAACAAAGAGCTGAAAAAGCACCAGAAACGAAACTGGGAAAATGATGTATGAGCTCGACAGAGTCTGCATTTTCATAGTTGATTTGTAGCACTTTCGGGTGACATTGCAAGAAGTGATGTCATGAAGAAAGCTGAATTACTATTCCTGCCAGGGCTGTGATAATCATGGCACCAATTCCAAAGAGGTATACTTTTTTTCTATTCCAATTTTTCTTCTTCAAGAATGGCTTCTCAACAAACTCATAGGAGATTGCTGCGATGGTCAGTGAGACAATGAGAAGTCCAATGCTCCGGTGAAGGGGGACTTCAGCATATCCATGGGCTTCCCGGTAGAATTGATATATTGGCCAATGCCAGAGGTAGAGTGAGTAGGAGATGCTGCCGACCCAGACTAATGGACTCCATGAGAGGAATTTTTTAACCGGGGTTTCACTTGAAGTGTTTGCAATAATGATAAACAGAGTCCCCAGTACAGGAAGTGTACGTTCCCATCCAGGTAGAATAATGGTGACGATGAGTCCGACTCCAATCAAGAGTGCTCCGCTTGCGGAGAGGGCACGTGCCCCCTTGGGGCTTAGACGAATGGCTACTAGTGCTCCTAGTGAACCAAGTAGCAGCTCCCACGCTCGAGCTGGGAACATGTAGAATCCTCCAATTATATTTAGGTAGACGTGGTCACTAAAGGGAAAGTTTCCAAAGGGGTCCAGTTCTGTCAGGTAGATAAAAAATATGAAAGAAGTCGTTGTTACTACTGCTAGTCCAGTGATGGTTATGTTTCTTGAGTATGAAAGTAAGATAATTAAGAGAAGGGGAAATATGACGTAGAACTGCTCTTCAACTGAGAGTGACCATGTGTGGGTGAGTGGTTCGGGCCGAGTGCTGTTGGCTGGTTCTAGTAGATTTACGGTGTGAAGAAAGTAAATATTGGAGACGAATACACTCTGTGTCGTTATCGCTTCACCAACATTCTCAAAACTTGAGAAGGGAGGATTTTCGCTATACATATAGAGTGAAATCGCCAGCATGAATACCGTTAGTGCTGGGAGGATGCGACGGATTCGGCGTGACCAGAATTCAGATAAAGAGAAGGTGTTTTGCTTTTGCTCTCGAACTATAAGTGAAGTGATGAGGAATCCAGATATGACAAAAAACATATCTACTCCCAGTGCGCCACCACTAAACCATTGGTAGTCAAAATGAAAGAAGACGACACTTAGTACCGCAATTCCACGAAGCCCTTCTATATCCGCTCGGTACCAGGGAGAATCCTGCTTCATAATATAGAGTTAGTATAGCAATTTAGCAGGTGCTCTCCTCTTGCCAAGACAGCTTTCTATTTAATAAAAACGCGTATATACTACCGGCTATGTCATTTCTAGATAAATTCTTTGGTCCTACGTACGAAAAGGAACTCAAGGAAATCAAGCCTATTATTACGGCAATTACCAACAAAGAAGAGTTACTTCAGGCACTTTCTGATGAAGCTCTCAAGGAGTCATTCTTGGCTCTCAAGGCTAGGGTTGCTTCTGGTGAGTCACTTGACGCGGTACTGGCTGATTCATTTGCACATACGCGTGAAGTTGCGAAGCGTACCATGGGTATGCGCCATTACGACGTGCAACTCATCGGTGGTGTGATTCTCCATCGGGGCAAGATTACCGAGATGCGTACCGGTGAAGGAAAAACACTTGTCGCGACGCTTCCGGCTTCTCTCAATGCGCTTGCGGGCAAGGGGGTACATGTAGTCACGGTCAACGACTACCTCGCCCGTCGCGACGCTGTCTGGATGGGGCAGATATATGATGCGCTCGGCCTCTCGGTTGCGGTCATTAATCATGACTCGTCATATATATATGATGCCAACCATAAGGAGCTAGATGAAGAACGTGACGAGCATGGTTCATTTAAAGTCGTTCATGAATTTTTGCGTCCATGTACTCGTAGTGAAGCGTATCGAGCGGATATCACGTACGGTACCAACAGTGAGTTCGGCTTTGACTACCTCCGTGACAATATCGAGTATGAAGCAGAGCGTATGCGCCAGCCACACCATGCGTACGCTATCGTAGACGAAATCGACTCTATCCTTATTGACGAAGCTCGAACGCCGCTTATTATTTCTGCTCCGGCACCAGAAGGAGAAAATCTCTACCCAATGTTTGCTGATGTGGCTCGAAAACTCACTCCAGAAGAACACTACATCATCGACGAAAAGCTAAAGAGTGCAACGCTCACTGATGCTGGTATTGAGACAGTCGAGAAGATGCTCGGTATCGAAAATATCTATACAGATAAGGGTATTCGCTTCGTACATCACCTTGAGACGGCTGTTCGAGCCAGGGCCCTATACACCAACAACAAAGAGTACGTGGTGCGTGAAGGCGAGGTAGTCATAGTCGATGAATTCACCGGTCGACTCCAGCCGGGACGTCGCTGGTCTGATGGTCTTCATCAGGCGATTGAGGCGAAAGAAGGGGTGAAGATTCAGAAGGAGAGTAAGACGTTTGCGTCTATCACGTACCAGAATTATTTCCGTATGTACGAAAAGCTTTCAGGTATGACTGGTACAGCGCTTACGTCACAAGAAGAATTCTACACGGTGTATCGACTTGAGGTGATTCCCGTACCAACCAATCGCGCGGTACAGCGTATCGACGAGCACGATCTCATCTATCAGAATGAGAAGGGTAAGTTCACAGCTATCATCAAGAAGGTGAAAGAAGTACACGAGACAGGTCAGCCGGTGCTTATCGGTACTGCCTCTATTGAATCAAACGAACGTCTTTCAGTTGCGCTCACACAAGCGGGAATTGCGCATCAGATGCTCAACGCTAAGAATCACGAACGCGAAGGAGAGATTATCGCCGAAGCGGGCAAGATAGGAGCCGTAACACTTGCGACCAACATGGCTGGTCGCGGTGTCGACATCAAGCTCGGTGGTCCGGACGCTACGCCTGAGGAAGCTGAAAAGGTGAAAGCGCTTGGAGGACTCTTCGTACTTGGTACCGAACGGCATGAAGCGCGCCGAATCGACAACCAACTTCGTGGTCGTTCTGGCCGTCAGGGTGATACTGGTAGAACACAGTTTTATGTATCAATGGACGATTCGCTCATGCGTGTCTTCGGCGGTGAACGGGTCAAGAATCTTATGGGTACCTTTGGTATTCCTGAAGATGAACCAATTCAAATGAAGATGATTTCAAAGACCCTTGAGAGTGCTCAAACAAAGATTGAAGGTTTTCACTTCGACTCACGTAAGCAGGTGCTTGCATACGACGATGTTCTCAACCTGCAACGTAAGGCCATCTATGCTCGTCGTCGTAAGCTTCTTATGAAGGATGAGGAAGAAGTGCAGGCAGTTCTCGAAGAGGTGCGTGCGCTTGATCCGGAAGTGGCTGAGGCAGTAGAGAAGAAAGAGACAGAACTCGGAAATGAAGTCTTTATGGATATGTTCCGTCGCCTCGCGCTCCAGATGACCGACATGCTCTGGGTAGAGCACCTAGAAGTGATGAGTTACACTCGTTCGAGTGTGGGGCTTCGTGCCTACGGTCAGCGTGACCCGCTAATTGAATACCGTAAAGAAGGAACTCGACTCTTTAAGGAAATGGAAGAGACTATCACACACCGTATCGCTGAGGTACTTCCAAACCTCCAGCCTCAGGTGGTAGTGAAGGAAGAAGAGGCGCTCAGGGAGCAGGCTGAAGCGGCCCAGGAAGCGGCCGGCGAGACAATTGAGTCGCATGATAAGAAATCAGCACCCGTCATTAAGGGTGAAGAAATCGGTCGTAATGAACTGGTCACTATAACGAACGGTACGGAAACACGGGAGTTGAAGTACAAGAAGGCAGAAGAACTCCTCGCAGGAGGATGGACAGTGGTGAAGAAGTAGAGGGAGGGTGAAACGGCGGAAAATCCTAAAGGATTTTCCGCCGTTTTCCTATCAAAATCACCACAGCTATCTGCTATACTTATCAGAATGAAACGAGTGCAGGCATGGCTACAATCTCGCTTTGGGCGGTTTTCGCTCTTTACGAAGCGTCACCGCAAAATGGTGGTGGGCGTTTCGTCGCTTCTTATTGTGGCTCTTGTTGTGCAGACGGCTTTTTTCAAAGACGTACCCGAAGCTCAGGCGGCCCTTACTAATATTCGTCAAGAAATAAATATTATTGACGCCTCACTCAGTGCTGCTAGTGGTGCGTACGCCACCTCGTCAGAAATCATAAATATTGATACCACTAAGTACACGGGAGCCACCTACTACTTAGAGGTGGTCGGGACCACCACTTCCGCTACCAATGCCACAGTTTCTCTTGTCGGTGCTTCTACGGGCGCTTCGGCAGTTAGTGTCACCATGAACGGTACGACCTACGACCGCTACCGGTCTACTTCATTTTCCGCATCTTCAGGTGATTACAAAGTACGTGTTAATAATGAATCAGTCGGAAAGGGTATTATCGCAGCGCGAGTGATAATTATTCAAAACACTACTGCAATCACAAGTACTCAAACGCAAATCGAAATCGGCGCTAATCAGACATACACTTCAGGAACACTATCGGGACTTTCGGCACCAAAGTACTGGAAATACAATTCCTCAAATTGGGACGGCTCGCCAACGTTCTATGCTGAAGTGACGTATGCACGAACAGTCGATGCAACAGTTGCTTCTTCAACGACGTACACAACAGCAGGAAGTAGAAGCTTCACTGTGCCAAGCAATATCACAGGAAACGTCACGGTTGCACTTCGAGGTGGAGGTGGAGGTGGAGGTAGTGCTACAACTAACTCAAGTGGTTCTGGTTCCGGTGGTGCTGGGGGTCAGTATGCAGTTAAAAGTATTTCAGGTCTAGCTGGGCTTACCAAAACTGTCGTGGTGGGTGGAGGTGGCCCCGGGGGTGCTTCTGCTGCAGCCAACACAGGTACGGTAGGAGGGAACTCAACCTGGGACTCCACGGTGGTGGTAGCAAATGGAGGTAATGGTGGAGCCGCAAACTCTGGTGCAGGAGGTACTGGTAATACGACTGGCGCTGTTGGAGATACTTTCTATGCTGGAGGTAATGGTGCTGCGGGTACTTCTGGAGGTGTGTCTGGAGGTGGTGGAGAAGGCGCTCGTTCAAACGGAACGGGAGGTAATGCTACCACTGGTACGGGAGGTAGTGGTGGAGATGGTGGAGATGGAGCAAGTGGTATTACTACAAACGGCGCACCATCGGCTGGCTCAAATCCCGGAGGAGGTGGAGCGGGCGGACGTTCAACAGGAAACCCTAATGCTGCAGGTGGAGATGGTGGTGTTGGTAGTGCACTTATTTCTTACACACTCACTACAAGTGCTACCACCACCATCAAACTCCAAGAGTCTGATGGCACAGGTGATGGATTTACTGGTTGGGCAGATAAAATCACTATTGTGAGTGGCGGGTCGGCGTCGACGCCGACCCGCGTCCGCTCGAGCTCCTTTACACCGACAGCTGGACGCAACTACCGCATCGCGGTTCAAGAAGGCCACAACGGTGCTACGCACGCTATTTACAACGCCAAGATTGTTGTTGATCAAGCGAGTTCACCAACGAAGCTTGAGCCACAGTACCTCCTCGCCAACCGTACGCTTTTTTCTGGTACGGCACTTCAGAAGTATCACACCTACTGGGATAGTGCAGAATGGACTAACTCTGCGAATACCTACACCCACCAAGTCGATGCAGCCAATGGCTCTGCTTCAGTGGTTGAGGTAGATACCGAAGCTGGTACGCAAGTCACTGGCTCGGTCGTTACCTCGCCAGATAATACTGGCGTGTCTTCGAGCATGACTGGGCTATCAGTGGGGGATTTGGATGTTAAGGCGACCACCAACAATGGTGATGTCTACGCCAGCAGGATACTCGTTGCGGTGACGCCAGATACTACTGCGCCAACCCCTAATCCGTACTTCACGACGGCACCAAATTCCACCACGACCAACATGGTCAATATGACGTCAGTTACGATTACTGATGCTAATGCGGTATCGTACTTCTTTGATTCTGTGGCTGGTAGCTGTGGTGGAAATGCTGGAGCCAATGGTACTGATTCAGGGTGGATTTCAAGTGCGACCTACTATGACACAGAACTCGATGTTAATGAGTGTTACGCCTATCAAGTGACGGGTAAAGACGCGGCCGGCAACACTACCGCTACTTCAACTGCCTCAACCACGTACACCCGAGCAGCTACTCCAGGAGGAATGACGTATCCAAACGGCGGTGTTGGCGTAACTTCAATTTCAATTAGAAATACTGAGAATGGTAATCCTGCGAGCAATCCAACTACAAATTTCGTCGTAGTGGCTTCGAGCACCGATGCCAACTGGGATAATTTTTATTTGACTGGTACAAGTCCAGCTACTAGCACAAACCCTACATGGATGTCTGATGCGACGATTGACGCGATAACACTCTCAGGACTCAAACAGAATACCCTCTATGAATTTGAGGTGGTCGCCCGCAATCAAAATCAGATTCTCACCGCTACCAGTACCCGCACAGGTACTACGACACGTCCCGACGTAACTGCACCAACAGGAGTATCGTTTTCATCAGTACCAAACAATTCCAGCAACTCACAAATTGATATGACCTCGACAGTTGGTTCTGACGACACTGGACCGATTTCGTATCTATTTACGTATACAGCTTGTGGTACCAACCCAGGCACCGGTGGTACGAGTTCTGGCTGGCAATCTGCGGATACTACCTATTCTGACGATACGCTGGATGTAAATAAATGTTATGGATATACCGTAACGGCACGTGACTCTTTGAATAATACCGGTAGTGCCTCAGCTTCGTCAGAAGCATACACAAGCGCCAATACACCATCTGCGCCGACCTTGAGTGCAGCCACTCCAGCCACATTTGATATTGTTATCAATGCAAATGGTAATCCAAGCAATACCGAATACGCCGTACACTTTGGTACACCATCACCAGACGACACTGACTGGAATGGAAAGTATCTCGATACTGACGGGACGCCATCCGATACAGCAGTATGGATGACCAAAGCGACAATAGACGGACTAGCTTCAGTAAACGGTCTCAATGAGCTCACCACGTACTACGTTGAAGTAAAGGCACGCAACGGCGATAATGAAGAAACCTCATACAGTAGTCAATCCAATATCACGACGACTGATGGTACTGCACCAACTCCAAGTCCGATGACATTCTCATCAAACCCAAATAACGTCAGCGCGACTCAGATAGATATGACTGCTACCACCGCTTCAGATCCAAGCGGTCCCGTGTCGTACAACTTCGATTCTGTCACAGGAACATGTGGAGGAAATGCTGGTACAGGTGGTACGGACTCAGGTTGGCAAACATCGACAAGTTACAGCGACTCAGAACTTGAGGTAAATAAGTGCTACGCCTACACCGTACAAGCTAGAGATACTGTCCCAAATACCGGCACGGTTTCTGTTACAGTTCAACTCTACACGTCCGCAGCGGTACCTTCTGCACCGACTCTCGGTAGTGCTGGAGCGACCACGTTTGGGATTACCATAAACGCCAATAGTAATCCAAGTGCCACAGAATACGCCGTACACTTCGGCACACCGTCACCAGACGATACTGATTGGAATGGTAAGTATCTTGACACTGATGGTACGCCGTCTGACACTGCTGTTTGGATGACGAAAGCCACAATCGATGCGATTACTGTGAGTGGGTTAAATTTTGCAACAACGTACTACGTCGAGGTAAAAGCCCGCAACGGTGACAATGAAGAGACAAGCTACAGTAGCCAGTCTAATATCTCAACGACAGGAGACCTCACGGCCCCGACTCCAAATCCACCAAGTTTCTCGTCCGCTCCAAATAACGACAGTATTAGTCAGATTTCAATGACTGCGAGTGCTGTGTCTGACCCCTCAACACCAGTCGAATACTTCTTCGATGCGGTGACTGGTTCATGTGGAGCCAATCTTGGTAGTGGTGGTACTGACTCTGCTTGGCAGACTGGCACGGGTTACTCAGATAGTGGTTTAGAGACAAATAAATGTTACGCGTACACACTCACTGCTCGAGATGCGAACGCTAATACAACGAGTGCGTCAGCAGCTTCACAGACATACACTTCAGCAGCAGTTCCGGGGCAGTTAACACTCATAAGTAGAACACCGACCAGTGTCACCTTCAATAACACTGAAAACGGCAACCCGTCTTCAAATCCAACAACCCAGTTTGCAATCTTGGTTACCAGTTCTGACTCGACATGGAATAACAAGTATGTGGACGCGAGCGGGAACCCGTCAGCATCAGCTGTGTGGCGTACAGACGCTCAGTTTGATGGTAGTACCGTGCTGGGGTTGCAACCTTCCACCTCATACACGTTTGCTGTAAAAGCTCGCAACGGTGACAATGAAGAAACATCATTTGGCTCCAATGTCACCTTCGACAGTGCTCATCCTCCAGAGACGCGTTTGCAGGGAATTCGCCTCCAAGGGTTAAATATTTACTAGGAGAACCATTCTCCAAAAGCGCGCAACTGGTCAGGAGGCCAGTTGCGCGCTTTTGGTACCGCACGATACAATGTTCACTATATGACAATCATTCTTCGTATTCTCTGGAACGCGCTCGGACTTCTCGCTATCGCGTATCTTATTCCACAAATTACCATCGAAAGCTTCATAACCGCTATCGTGGTGGCAATAGTTCTCGGACTTCTTAATGCCGTAGTGAAGCCTATCTTACTCGTACTTACGCTTCCAATAACCATCATTACCCTAGGACTTTTTTCCTTCGTCATAAGTGCGGCTCTCTTTTTCTTTGCGGCTGAATTTATTGAAGGATTTGCGGTTGAAAACTTCTGGTACGCACTCCTCGGGTCAGTGCTCATGAGTATCATTAGTACGGTTGGAGCGAAGTGGATTGACGGGAAGTAGTCACCTCATGTAGGGAGACAAAAAAGCAATGACCTCACAGTCATTGCTTTTTCATCGTACATACTGTACTCTGTCAAGTCATATGTTTGTCGATGAACTAACAATCTACGCAAAAGCGGGCGACGGTGGAAACGGCGTTGTTCGTTGGCGTCAAGAGAAGTATAAGCCACTGGCTGGCCCTTCAGGGGGTGATGGTGGTCGTGGCGCAGATGTTTTTGTGCGTGCTGTTCCAGACATAAATCAGCTTGCAAAATACACAGGAAACAAGAACTTTTTCGCCACTGACGGTGGTGCGGGCATGAAAGACAGTCTCACTGGGAAGAACGGAGAGGCTCTCTACATCGATGTTCCGGTGGGTTCAAAGGTGACAGACCTTGATCGCAAGCGTGTGATTGAGCTTACAGATATTGGACAGACAGAGCGTATTCTTAAGGGTGGCGGAGGTGGTCTCGGTAACGAGCATTTCAAGTCATCAACCAATCAGTCACCGACACAATCAACTCCTGGACACAAGGGAGAGGTTGGGAACTTTCTCATTGAGGTCGCGCTCATGGTAGACACTGGACTCATCGGTCTTCCAAATGCAGGTAAGTCGACGCTCCTTAATACACTTACGAATGCGCAGTCACGTATTGGTGCGTATCCGTTTACAACACTCGAACCACACCTCGGTGCAATGTATGAGTTCGTAATTGCGGACATCCCTGGACTCATTGAAGGCGCCGCAGAAGGGAAGGGGCTCGGACACAAATTCTTACGTCACGTTTCTCGCACCAAAATGATTCTTCATCTTGTTGCCCTTGATTCAGCAGACCCAGAAAAAGACTATTATACCATTTTGGGAGAGCTATCTCAGTACGACAAATCACTTGCAGATAAAGAACAGTGGATTATTTTGACTAAAAAAGACCTTGTAAATCAAGATAAAATTGACTCTGCCGTTAAGGCACTTGCCAAAACTGAGAATCGTGTGTTTGTAGTAGGTCAAGACGACCCTGAATCATACAAAAATCTTCGCGACACGCTTGTCTCTCACCTCCGCTAACCGTACAATACGGAGCATAATTTATGAGTTACACAGCAACCATCGGTCTTGAGGTGCACGCCGAACTGAAGACTGCGAGCAAAATGTTTTGTGGATGTAAAAATGATCCACATGAAGGCGAACCAAATGCACACACTTGTCCGGTTTGTCTTGCGCACCCCGGATCACTACCGGTTCCGAATGAAGCAGCTATAAAAAAAGTGCTGCTCTTCGGACAAGCTGTCGGTGCAAAAATTGCTACCTACTCAGAGTTCGATAGAAAAAATTATTTCTATCCAGACATTCCAAAAGCGTATCAGATTAGTCAGTACGCGTATCCATTTTTACAGGGTGGGGAACTCAAAGGAGTGGAACTCACTCGAGTACATCTCGAAGAAGACACTGCTCGAAGTCAGCATGACAAGGGGGATTTTAGTCTCGTTGATTTCAACCGAGCTGGAGTACCGCTCATGGAGTTGGTGACCGAACCTGTCATCCACGATGCAAAGACTGCCGGAGCATTTGCTCGAGAACTCCAACTTTTACTCCGAGCCCTACATATATCAGATGCCAATATGGAGCGAGGAGAGATGAGAGTTGAAGCAAATATTTCTGTCTCAAAGACTAGTGAGTTTGGAACAAAGGTTGAGGTGAAAAATCTCAATTCATTCAAGTCAGTCGAAGGGGCCATTGAATTCGAAATCGCGCGACAGATAAAAGTTCTGGAAGAAGGGAAGAGTGTCGTTCAGGAAACGCGCGGTTGGGATGAAGTAAACCTCCGCACCTTTACGCAGAGAGTAAAAGAAACAGCCAAAGACTACCGATATTTTCCTGACCCTGACCTTCCAAAAATGCAGATAGATGAATCTCTGCTATCCGAGATAATGCCTAAATTACCCAATGAAAAAAGGGAATTATATAGAAATCTCGGATTAACGAGTGAGAGTATTGAGTTGATAATTTCTGACCCTGAGGTAGATTCGTTCTTTGCAGATTTGCTCGCCACCGGTATCTCAGATGATGCTAATGCTATTAAGCTCGCTGCCAACTACATCACCTCCGACGTACTTGCTCTTGTCGGTTCCGGTGAGAAGTCACTGAAGGACTTGTGTGCAGTGCATTTTGCTGAGCTTATAGAGATGCTCATTTCTAATGAGATTAACTCTAGAATAGCTAAGGATATGCTTCCTGAGATGTTTTGTGCTTCTGAGTCGCCACGAGATATGGCAACGTCTCGAGGACTTTTACAGATTTCAGACGCGTCAGCACTTGAGACTATTGTGTCAGAAATTGTTGCAGCGAATCCCGGTCCCGCTAGTGAGTATCGTGCCGGTAAAGAGGCGACAATTCAATTTTTTGTTGGGCAAGGCATGAAGGCAACTCGCGGTTCAGCCAATCCCGCAGTCCTTCTTGAGGCATTCAGAAAAGCTTTGAAATAATAGTTATCTCGGATAACAGAGAAGTAATGCACTGGTACTGGTAGACAGACTGGTGCATTTTTCTGATACAATACAGCTACGTATGGAGGCGGTGATCTTTGATGGTAAAGAGTACATAAAGGCGTCGGTTCTCGCTGAGAAATTTCGCTATACTGCTGATTACCTCGGACAACTTTGTCGTGGAAAAAAGGTAGACGCTCGACTTGTAGGTAGGGCTTGGTATATCAACCTTGAGTCACTCAATCAGCATAGGGACACTCGTTATAAAGCACCATTGGTACAACCAAAGGTCTCTTTGGAGCCACGAAGTGTAGAGGCGCAAACAAAAAAACCTTCTAATCACTATTTATCTCGGATAGATGTTGAACCGGTCTTAAAGAATAAGACGGTAAAGATATTTAGAGAAAAAGGGGGTTCTCTCTCAGAATTTTCGGTTAAGTACGAAAGAGACGAGTACTCGCTAATACCAAAAGTAAACAAGACAGCCGTCTCTGCGTCTCTGCCGATAGTGCCTGCAGATGCTGAGTCGCTAAAGGTCCCCAAGGGACCACGAGAGTTTAGAATTACTGATTTCAAGGCAGAGCTTCCACCAGAAGTGTATCTTTCGGGCAAGGTCCGAATTGAGGGAATTCCAGAACCTGTTGCAGAAGCTTCTCAAATTGATACTGAGTCTTCCGATATGTCTACTAAAATAAAGGTAGAACAGCCATTGGGGGAACCTAAAAGTTCTCGTACTGTATCAGTCAGACCAAAGCATATGCTTAAGTCAAAAGGTTTTGCTGACATCAAGCCTGCACATGTCTCCGTCCCTGTGCATGTTTCAGAATCAATAAAATCAGCAGAAACAACAGTCTCGCAAGAAACAGAACATCATTTTCACAGTAAAAATCTTCCGAAAGTCACGGTTCAAGAGAAGTCTTTAGGAAAAAGAAAGCAGGAGCTCCGTATCGATTCGGTTGACCCTATCGAAAAGATACCTTCACCACACACGGTGTCCTATGGATCTCACTCGACACATGTCGTGCCGCCAGTTACAGTTCCGTCATTTTTGCCACGAAGCGAGCAGGAGAAGAGTGAGGCATTGGTGGAGTCTGTCCCCGTGTCTTTGTGGTTGCCAATGCTCTCGTTAATCGGGGCGCTCGTGGTGGCTTTTTTACTTGTTGCGACAGAGCTTGAGCTAACGATTCGTGGTGGATTGTATGCCGATCGGCTCACTATCGAGACCGCTACCCTGGTAACTTTTTTTGATACCTTTTTCCACTAATATTTATACACAGTTTCGTTCATTCATTTTGTCCGGTTTGGCTTTATAATTAAAGAGAAATCGAACATGTCGAGTACTCTGCAAATCAACGGAAAGGAGCTTCAAAATATCCGAGTCGCAGCAGAGCGAACAGGTTATTCTCGCGACTACATTACTCGACTCGCGCGTGAGGAGCGAGTCGTAGCTTCTCAGGTAAATCGACAGTGGTTTGTAGATCTTGACTCACTCGTTTCGTACGCCGCCACAGTCGCCTCTGAACAAAAAGTACGACAAGTAAAGTTGAGCGAAGAGCGAAAACAAGAACGGCTAGAAAAAGAGCGTACACAGAAAAAGGGTCGAGGGAAGCTGCGACCAGTAAAACTGCATTCACTCAAGACGCAAGTCTTGGCGACTAGTGTGCTCATGATTGGACTTGGAGTCGGGGTTGGGCTCAGTCAGCTTCCTGTACTTTCTTCTACCGAAACCCAGGTCGCGAGCGCTCCCCTTGTGTCACAAGGGGTCGTTGCTGGGGATGTCCCACCTGCTGCTGTGTCAGGTGAAACTATTTCTGGAGTGCCGTTCTCCCATGAGTCTGTTGGAGTGGCGACACTCGAAGGTGTTGATCAGGGTATCTTACTCCTCCCTCAGGACGAGGCGGGTGTCGCAGATCCATCACTTCTTTTTTCTGATGAAGTAAAAGTGATGACTGATGACGATGGGGCGAAGTACATTGCACGCGTCGATGAACACGGCAAGGTGGTCGAAATGATCCCGTTCGTAGTGGTGCCGGTAACTCCTAGTAATACGCCATGAGTAAGACACTTCGCACAATTAGCGTGGGTATCGTGAGCGCACTCTGTGCAGTCTTGGTCTTTGGTGCGTTTTCATACACGACGTTTGCGGAGCCCGCATACACCATCAACTACCAAGGCAAGCTCACCGACAACACCGGTCTCACCGTGGCTGACGGCACCTACCAAATCGTCTTCAAGCTCTACACCACCTCTACCGGCGGCTCTGCTATCTGGACTGAGACGCGCAGTGGTGGCAACGAAGTAACGGTACAGAACGGACTCTTCTCAGTCATGCTCGGTAGTGTCACCTCACTCTCAAGTGTAAACTTCAACCAACCGCTCTACCTCGGTGTCACCATCGAAGCAGATGCAGAAATGACACCCCGCAAGCCACTAGGCTCTGTACCGTCAGCGTTTGAAGCCAAGCAGCTTGGTGGCGTCGCTTCTACGTCTTTCCTTCGTTCTGATGCGGCTGACTCAGCCTCGGGACTTCTCACGTTCACCGGCGGAGTCATTTCCTCAGCGTCATCAACCGTCTCACGTCTTTCATTCCTTAATGCAACTGGTACCAGCCTCTACATCGGCGGCGACCGCATTACTGAATTCGCTGGTACCAACCTCGCTGTGACTGGAGGTTCTCTTGGTCTCTCGACAAGCTATGTTGGGCAGACTTCTATCACCACTCTGGGTACTATTGGTACCGGTACTTGGCAAGGTAGTCTCATCAACTCATCGTACCTCGACACCTCAGTCATTCTCTCTTCAGAGATTGACTCATCAGCCGAACTCGCTACCATCCTTTCAGACGAAACCGGCTACTCATCAGGTGCCCTCGCAGTCTTCTCTATCTCACCAGTTATCACCGGCACGGCTGACTTTGTCGCAGGTGATTTCTCATCTACGCTCACCATGTCCGGCACTGCGGCTAATATTGCGCTTGGTTCAAACTACCTCTCTGGAGATGGTGATGATGAAGGTGTCTTTGTTTCTTCGACTGGCAACGTCGGTATCGGCACCTCCTCACCAGCCAGCAAGCTCAGCGTAGCTGGCGACCTTCGTGTCACCGGGGCACTTCTCGATTCTTCAGGTGACGCAGGCACAAACGGACAAGTTCTCCTTTC
>JBDLTL010000016.1:0-23184 GCA_039799085.1 Candidatus Parcubacteria bacterium
GGTTAACTTTTTGTTATTCCCCCCGGCGCCGGCGGTCTCATAGCTCCAACGTTCCAGCTTCATGCAGCTCGACCATCTTGCGAATGGATAAAAGCTTGCTTTTATACCAGTAGAGCGAGAGGTCGTGGACCTCTTTTATGTCACTGAGGTTACTGGTTAGTGTCAACATTTTCTCGAAGGTTGCCTCAAGGACGGCTGGACAACGGTGGTTGGCCGCGTTGTAGATGTCGTAGCACTCATCGAGTGTCTCAACGAGTTCGAGTTGGCGATTGAAACTTGCCAGTACACCCTCCATCTCGATAAACTCGCGACGGTAGGCACGCGGGTGACGTTCGCTGTGTAGCTTTTCCTTCTTTCGCCACGCTGCCGCTACACTTTTCGTAAACCATGACGGGGCGTTTCGAATGATGAACTCAAGCTCAGTATCGGTCTCAGCCGAAGCTTCGAGGGTGTCGAGGGTGTCCACCCAAGCAAGGTAGCCAGCATACTTCTCCTCACTGTTGTCGGGTGCCTGGAAAGCGTACTGACGAATTTCATCGAGATTGGTATAGGGGACAGTGAGTACAGGTCGCCCCATTGCCACCTCAAACCACCATTCGTTGATGGAGGTCAGGTCCACAAGTGCTGAAAATCTCGACATCGGAAGCTCCTTCTTAAAATGTATAAAACAGGTGTCTGCGGATATTATGATATAAATAATAAAAAAGTCAATCTGGAGAAGAAAAATAGAAGGCAAAGGCGCAGAGAATGCTTTAGCATTCTCTGCGCCTTTGCCGTATAATGTCACCACTATGGTTATTTCATATTACGGAGGTCAGTGTTTTAAAGTTTCATTTGGTGATACCACGCTGGCATTTAACCCTATTTCAAAGAAATCAGAGCTCGAGCCGGCTAAATTTGGTTCAGATTTTGCCTTTATTACAATGTGGCACTCTGATTTTAATGGTGTGGAGCAGGTGACGCATGGCAGCAAGGAGCCGATTGTCATCGATACCCCGGGTGAGTACGAGATGGGAAATGTGACCGCTCGTGGCTTTGGGGTAAAGACCACCTATGACAAACACGAGACATACAACACCATCTATCAGGTTCAGATGGAAGAGATGAACCTTGTATTTCTTGGTGCGCTCGGAGATATTGAAATCGATCCGAAGATTCTCAGTGAGCTTGGTGACATTGACATTCTTTTCCTTCCGATTGGTGGTGGAGATGTCATTTCTGTGCCGCAAGCAAGCAAGCTTGCAGTGAAGCTCGAAGCTAAGCTTATTATTCCTATGCATTACGATGCCGCCACACTTAAGCTCTTCCTTAAGGAAGAGGGGCAGGAGGGTCTTAAGCCAGTAGATAAGCTGACCATCAAGCGCAAGGAAGTGGGTGCGATGGAGGGAGAGGTGGTTGTAATTAAAAGCTAGTGCTTCATGGCCAACCACCTTCACGAACTGAGAAAGAAGCCAAAACATGTGCGAGATAATGTGGCTTTTGGTATTGCGGGTGGCATGACATTCATGATTGCGATCGCTTGGTTTACGATGTGGGGGGCTGAGATGCCCAATTCGCCCCAAGAAGTAGCTGCCGAGGATTCTTCCACTGCATTCTCTACGTTCTTCTCACAAATCAAGGAGCAGGCAGCTATGGTGAAAGACAGCTTTCCGTTGCAGGGAGCATCAAGTACAGATGTTGTTATGCCTGATATCCCTGATGAATCAGCATTCAAACTCGCCTCAGGAACAGATCCGCAACTTGAACGTGTTAAGAAAGAAGCGGCCATTATGATTGTTTCAGGGACAAGTAGCTCAACTTCTACCACCACCGCCAGCTCTTCTAGTGTGTTATACTAACCCCGTTTTATTACATTCAAGCGATAATCTATGCCGAAAAAGACTGAAGCTAAAGAGCCACAAATGACACCTGAACGAGGAATTGTGGCACAGAGTATCACGAACGAAATGGAGACAGCGTACCTCGACTACGCTATGTCGGTTATTACGTCTCGCGCGCTCCCGGATGTTCGCGACGGACTCAAGCCGGTACATAGACGTATTCTCTACTCGATGCGTTTGAATGGTCTTACTTCAACAGCGAAGTTCAAGAAGTCGGCTACCGTAGTGGGAGACGTGCTTGGTAGTTTTCATCCACATGGTGACGTGGCGGTATACGAGGCTATGGTAAAGCTTGCGCAGGGTTTTTCCACACGTTATCCACTGGTTCTTGGACAAGGTAACTTCGGTTCTATCGACGGCGACTCAGCAGCGGCCTACCGTTACACTGAAGCTAAAATGTCGAAGGTGGCTGAAGAGCTTCTCCGTGACCTTGAAAAAGATACGGTCGATTGGCGTCCAAACTTCGACGGCACCAAAAAAGAACCAATCGTACTTCCAGCCGCTGTTCCGAATCTTCTTCTTTTGGGATCGCTTGGTATTGCGGTAGGTATGGCGACCAACATCCCGCCTCACAACCTTCGCGAAGTGGCTGCTGCTGTTGCTCACTTGATTGATAATCCTGCCGCTTCGACTGACGATCTTTTGAAATTTATCAAAGGTCCGGATTTTCCAATGGGCGCGATTGCGTTTAATCAGAAGGATATTGCACATGCGTATGCCAACGGACGTGGTGGTGTGGTGGTGCGTGGAGAAGCAGAAATTGTCGAAGATAAGCGTGGTGCCTTTTCAATTATCATTACCTCGATTCCATTCCGCGTAAACAAGGCTGACCTCCAAGAAAAGATCGCCGACTTGGTGCGAGAAAAGAAGATTGAGGGAATTCGTGAAATGCGCGATGAATCTACAAGCGATATTCGCGTGGTAATTGAACTCAAGACTGGTGCTCAGCCACAGACCGTACTCAATAAGCTCTATAAGCACACGCAGCTTGAAGATACCTTCCACTACAACATGGTGGCGCTTGTCGATGGTATTCCGCAAACTCTCTCACTTAAGGTGATTCTCGAAGAGTACGTGAAGCATCGTTCAGAAGTGATTCGTCGTCGAACCCAGTACGATTTAAGTAAGGCACAAGACCGTGAGCATATTTTGCTTGGTCTGAAGAAGGCACTCGATCACATCGACGCCATCATCAAGCTCATCCGCGCTTCAAAAGACGTTCCAACAGCACATGCCGCTTTGATGAAAGAGTTTAAATTCTCGATCATTCAGGCACAGGCAATTCTCGATATGCGTCTTCAGAAGCTCGCGGGTCTCGAACGAAAGAAGATTGAGGATGAACTCAAGGAAATTCAAAAACTCATCAAGGAACTCGAAGCTATCTTGAAGAGTAAGGCGAAAATGATGGGAATCGTGAAGGCAGACTTGCTCGAAGTGGCTGAGAAATTCGGTGATGATCGTCGTACAAAGATTGTGAAGGGTGGGGTAAAGCAACTCAACCCTGAGGACTTAGTCCCCGATGACGAAAGTGTGCTTGTGCTTACCCAAGGTGGCTACGTAAAGCGTACAAATCCAGAAGAGTATCGAGTACAAAAGCGTGGTGGTGTAGGTGTGATTGATTTGAATACCAAAGAAGAAGATGTGGTAACAACACTCCTTACGACGTCTGCACACAGCGACCTGCTCTTCTTCACCAATGCTGGAAAGGTGTACAAGACAAAGATGTACGAAATTCCAGAAGGGAAGAAAGCAACTCGTGGTAAATCAATCATGAACTTCTTGCCGCTTGGTTCAGAAGAAAAAGTCACTTCAGTACTAGCAGTTCGCAAAGAAGAGTGGGACGGCGATTGGGGTCTGATGATGTTTACACAAAACGGCGTTGCGAAGAAGAGCGATGCATCAGCGTTCAAGGATGTGCGTCGAAGTGGTCTTATTGCGATTACGCTCAAGGATGGTGACTCACTTATTTCTGCTCGCTTCGTAGGGAAGGGTGACGAGCTCTCGCTCGTCACCCGTGGCGGCCAATCAATCCGCTTCAAGGAGGCAGATGTCCGCGAAATGGGACGAACCGCTTCTGGCGTAACTGCGATGAAGCTTGGTAAGAATGACGAGATTGTATCTGCGGAAGTATTCACCAAGGGCGCGAAGGATCTTGAGATTCTTATTGTAACCGAAGACGGATATGGAAAATCTACTCCAGCCAAGGAATACAAGGTACAAAACCGTGGCGGTTCTGGTATCAAGACTGTGAAGGTGACCGATAAGACAGGAAAGGTGGTCTGCGGAATCGTTATCTCAGCTGAAGAACGAAAAGAAGGAGAGCTCGTAATTATGAGTAAGAAGGGTCAGGTGATTAAGCTTCCGCTCAAGGATGTCCCAACACTTGGTCGTGATACACAAGGTGTCCGCGTCATGAAAATGCGCGCAGGTGACCAGATTGCGAGTGTTGTCTTTGTCTAAGTATCGAACCAAAGCGGCCGGCGTGCAAAGCACGCCGGCCGCTTTTGCACATTACAAAACCCCCATTGTCACCGAACCATATATAATATAAATAATGAATGATATAACACCGAGCAACTTCGTTGTGCCAGAAATTGTCGTATCGCACTTCCACCTAAAGATTGGTGATGTGGTAGCAGACTTTGGTGCTGGAAGCGGGTATTTCTTGAAGGCACTATCTACGCGTGTCGGCCCTGATGGTCGAGTGTATGCCTGTGAAATTCAAAAGCGCCTCGTCGAAAAAGTCAGTGAACAAGCGCGACAGCTCGGACTCTCTAATATCTATCCTCTCTGGTGTGACCTCGAAGAGTCACAAGGGATAAAAATTAAAGATGGCGTAGTTGACGTCGGACTTCTCATTAACACTCTTTTCCAGATTCAAGACAAAGAGACAGCGATTGCTGAGATGGCACGAACTATCCGCAAAGGCGGCCGTCTCGTTCTTATTGATTGGACTGATTCAGCCTCCGGACTCGGTCCGGCTGCAGAGCACCTTGTCTTGCCAGGTGAGGTGTCAGCGTTGTGTGAATCGAACGGATTTGTGCTTGAGCAAGAATTTCCAGCCGGAGGACATCATTATGGGGTAGCGTTTAGAAAAGTATGAAGCTTCGACCGTTTGAACTCGGATTAGTGGTGGTGTTTATAGGGCTTGTTGTTGTTTCTCTTGTAGTACTCTCAGCTTACAAGAAAGCACCTAGTTCCGATGGTCCAGTAATTGGTGCTGTTACAATTTGGGGAGTTCTGCCCCAAGATGCAGTTAAGCCAGTTATTGACGCCCTTATTGAGGGGGATGAAGCGTATGCAAGGGTTGAGTATTATTCAGTACCTCCAGAATCGTTCAATAGTAGGCTGGTAAATGCTTTGGCTGATGGTAGGGGTCCAGATGCTATATTGCTCTCTAGTGAACAGCTTGTTGAGATGCGAAAACGTATCAAACCCCTCTCCTATGAATCATTTCCACTTCGGGACATTAAAAACGTCTACGTTGATGGAGCAGAGATTTTCGCACTTTCTGATGGTCTCTATGCTTATCCAGTCGCTGTTGATCCTCTTGTGATGTATCACAACAAAGACCTCATCACTACGGATGGTTTTCTTGAAGCGCCTGCAACGTGGGAAGTACTTGTGAATGACTACTTGCCAACACTTATTAGGCGTACTCCAGATCGGTCTGTAACAAGGAGCGTTCTGGCTTTCGGGGAGTATAGCAACGTTGAGCATGGCTTTGGTATTATCTCTATGTTACTCATCCAAGCAGGTTCTAAAGGTGTTACCGATGAGGAGGGTAAAGGGTATCGCATCAATCTCAACACTCCTTTTGAAGGATCGTCTCGCCCACTTGAAGTGATTGCTGATTTTTACACCCGTTTTAGTAAGCCTACGAATAGTCTCTACTCTTGGAATCGCTCCTTCAGTAGTGATCTTGATAGGTTTGTTAGCGGTGATCTCATTTTTTACTTTGGGTATGCAAGCGAGGGGACTGGCATTGAAAGACGAAATCCTAATCTAAGCTTTGACGTAAGCGAGGTTCCACAAGGGGCAACTGCTACTGTAAGAAGAACGTACGGAAGATTTTATGGTTTTTCAGTACTTCGCACATCTGATAATCCAGCTGGTGCTGCCTCTGTAATTAAAACTCTTAGCTCCAGAGAGCAGTCCGAAAAAATAGTGAATGCGGCACATATGGCACCCACATTGAGAAGTTCACTCTCGGCCGGAAGTGACGATATCTACGGAAGAGTGGCGTATAAATCGGCGTCAATTGCGTACGGTTGGCTCAATCCTGGAATGGCCGCAACAGATACTATCTTTAAGACCATGACTGAAGATATTAATGAAAATCGGAGCAGTATCACAAATGCCGCAGGTGATGTGCTCGATCGTTTGGAGTTAGAGTATAATTAAACAAGTATGAGAGAAATAATTTTAAAGAAAGCACAGGGACTATTCTTCGTAGCATTCTTATTGGTGACGCTATCGGCACCACACCTTACAGGCGCAACGGTTCAAGAAAATGAGGGCGGTGGAGGGAATATTTCGTATGCTCTTAAAAACCCACTAGCATTTGATTCCATTGAAGATTTTGTCGTTGCTATACTCAATGTAGTTATCGTCATAGCGACACCAATTGTCGTTCTCTTTATTATCTTTGCCGGTTTCAAGTACGTAACAGCGCGAGGTAATCCAGGGCAGATTCAAGAAGCAACCCAAGCTCTTACCTATGCCATTATTGGAGGTGTGCTTATCATAGGTGCTGTGGCTATCTCTAAAATTATCGGGAATTTGGTCACCGCCTTCGGCGCATAAGTATGGGAAGTACACCAACCTCATTCAAGGATCTTGTAGAATTCATTATCAGTTTTATCAATATCCTCATTCCTGCCCTCTTCGGGTTCCTCTTCCTTTATGTTATGTGGAAGGTGATTGATGCATGGATTATCAACGCGGATAATGAAACAAAAAGAGAAGAAGGGAAACGACTCATCTTAATCGCTGTACTCGTCTTCGTGCTCATGATTAGTGCATGGGGAGTTGTTGCACTTATCAAGCAGTCAGTCTTTGGCTAGCCAAATGCGCGATTTTGAGGTTTAATATATTCATTATCACCTAAATATGATGTCTATGCGCCGCTATATCTTCATTCTCTTCGCTCTCCTTATTACTCCGGTTTCTGCTTTTGCTCAGATTGCTACCACACAGGGAGGGGGAGGTCCTTTTGAGCTTTTGCTGAAGAATATTCTAAATTTTGCAAACTCTGTACTAATTCCCTTTGTTATCGGAATCGGCTTCCTCTTCTTTGTGTGGGGTATGTTCCAGTACTTCATTGCCGGAGGGGCAAATGATGAGGCGAAGGAGAAAGGGAAGAGTCTTATGATTAGCGCAACCATTGGATTTGTTGTCATTATTATCTTCTTTGGTGCCATCAATCTCCTCACGAGTAGTACTGGACTTGAGGGGCAATATATTAAGAATGTGCCAAAGGTTGCGGTTCCAAAATAAACTATTCACAGATTATGCTTTTAATTCAGATTTAAATCTGAATTAAGGCGTATAATAAAAACATTAAGGTATATACCTGTTAGTTTGATTTAATTATGAATAAGTTAAAAATTTATACGCTTGGAATTTTAGTTGCTACCAATCTACCGCTATTAGCATTTGCTGCTGGTATTGCTGATGATGGTACAGGTGGTGGTTTTGGGACGTTGCTCAAAAACATCTTGAATTTTGCCAACGATGTCCTCATCCCATTCATCATCGGAATCGGATTCCTTGTATTCGTATGGGGTATGTTCAAGTACTTCATTGCCGGTGGTGCTGATGAAGGAAAGCGCGAAGAAGGAAAGAGCCTCATGATTTACGCCACCCTCGGCTTTGTACTCATTATCGTGTTCTGGGGAATTGTGAATCTCTTTGCGGGAAGTACAGGATTAGAGGGAGAGACTATTACTAACCCAGGCAATAATAACATAAGCTTTCCGGTCGCAGATGATGGTGAATAATATTAAGTTTACAAATCTATGATCAAAAATACATTTATACTCGCAATTGGGATGATGTTTCTCCCGACGGTCTCTAGTGCTCAAATAGCCTCTGAGGCGGGTGGTGGAGAAGATTTTCAAACTCTTCTCGAGAATATCCTCACTTTTGCCAACGATGTCCTCATCCCATTCATCATCGGAATCGGATTCCTTGTATTCGTATGGGGTATGTTCAAGTACTTCATTGCCGGTGGTGCTGATGAAGGAAAGCGCGAAGAAGGAAAGAGCCTCATGATTTACGCCACCCTCGGCTTTGTACTCATTATCGTGTTCTGGGGAATTGTGAATCTCCTTACTGACAGTCTTTTCACCGAGACTGAAATTGATGGGCCAGATAATCTCCCAGGTATTCCCGGAGTTACTCCAGGTGCCGATGCAGATAGTTAGAAAGGATACTCTCTTGTCTGAAGAATAATACAAAAAACACCGGCCTTCGCCGGTGTTTTTTGGAGTTACCTCCGGAACATTTTTACACACCATCAATTTCAGTCTCTCAGCCAAGACCATGTTAATATGTCAAAATGGAACCAGCACAGCAACGAGCAGTAACCGAAGCCGCAGGCTTTGTAGATAAGTTGAATAGTATCGTTCTATTCCCGCTCATTGCCCTTCTCTCAGCAGTGGCATTTCTTATGTTTTTAGTAGGCTGTGCGCAGTACATCATGAATGCAGATAATAGTTCTGCAAGAGAGCAGGGTGTTAAGCATATTACATGGGGAATCATTGGGCTCGTTGTTATGGTGTCAGCGTGGGCAATTCTCCGTATTGTGACTGGTACCTTTGGACTCGATGACGAGCTTAATTGTGCAAATGACCCGACTGCAGCAGGTTGTGAAGATGCTTTTAAGTTAAATTAAAAAGAGGCCCCGACGCGCATGCGAGTCGGGGCCTTTTGAGTTTGGAGGAACTGGAAGGGAGATATTGTTATGTTCTAGATGTCGTACTCTGCCTCGGGGCGCGGAGCAGCTTTCGGCACCACTTTTTCTTCGACCGGCTCCTTGGGGGGAGTGGTCGAGGTATTCGGGTAGCCGACGATACGGTCAGCAACCTCCGCCGAGCTCTTCACACCCGGAGGTAAGAAGACGATGGGGAGGTGGTGGCGGTATTCAGCTCGCATCACTTCGGGCTTGGTCGTGAGCTTCAGTCGCCCGTTCATGATGCCTCTGTTGTTGTAGACCAATTCCGCAAGCGGCCTGGTCGCAAACTCCGGCCCAACCCCATCCTGGCCGAAGCCTTGAGGAAGTCGGGTGACATCGAAGTAGTGGTCGCAACCTTCTTCGAGATTGTAGACCACATAGAGCTGCGCCGGTTCGAGGTGGTTGGAGCAGATCGCCTCCTTCTTGAGGGAAGGGTAGGCGAAGGCGAGAATGAACCCGCCAATCGCCGCCCACATCCCAAATCGGGCAATCTTCACCGCGGTGCCGCTCGTCTTCGGCAAGAGGTACATAACGAGTAGTGCCGCAATGAGCAGCACCCACCAATGTTCCTTGGCGAGCTCGAGAGCTTGTGTGGCGTACGAGCTGCTTACGTAGTCGTTGGTGTAAGCGTACCAGATGCCGAGGGCGACCAGAGCCGCCCCCAACAGCATCCAGACCTTGCTCGAAGACATCACTGCCCCGAGCCGGCCGGTAATTGCAGGCGTGGAGCCAGCGCTACGGTTCTTCCGGGACTTCATGAAGAAGTAGATCCCAATAGCCGTAGCGACAATAATGAGTCCGAGCAACATTTCTTTTTACTCCTCTTTCTTGCCCTCGATTTGCTTCGGGGCGGGTTTGGGTTTATTCATGGCACCAAAGAGACCGGCGAGTTGGGCAAAACCTTCTCCACCGATAATCACTGTGTTGCCACCGTCGGCGATCGCGCGAGCGATCTCCGCCGCTTGGACTTGCTCGCCAGTGAGACCAAGCTTATCGGCGAGTGCTTCTTGGCCGGCTGCGCGGCCGATCAGGGTCTGTTCCTCAAGGTCACGAGCTGCCTGTGCAGCACCTTCACCTTTCGCGACGAGCAGTTGCTTTGTAGCCCTGGCCGTAAAGGGGGCTTTGGCTGCTGCACTTATCTCGTCGTTGAGACCCTTATGTATTTGCAGCTGTTTGAGGTGCGCGCTCTCGATTCGGATACCCCACTTGCGAGTGAGGTGAATTGCCTTCATCAAGAGGTGAGCATTGATCCATTCGACGTTTTGCAACGCCTGGTCAACACTCATGCGCGGGAGCAGCTTTTGGAGGGCTGCTACCAGAGCGTCTTCGAGTTGACGGTCGACTTCTTTTTCGTCGCCGATGTTTCGGATGAAGTCAATGGCGTAGTCGATGCGCCACCTGGCGATGATGATTGCTTCGATGGTGGCACGGCGCGCTAGGCCGTCCAGGTTTTCTTCCGATCCGACACGGAACGTGATGTTTGGAACGGAGGAAATTTTTTCCAGACCTTCAAATTCGTCATCGGTGTATTCTCGCCAGGGCTTGGCGAGAGGAAGTTTTGTAGGATCGACCTTACTGATATCAGCCACAGTTTCTTCATCTTTTCCCAGGACCTTCTTAACCTCGCCTTTCTTCAGCGATTCACGGAAGGTGATCCGGATGGGAGGCTTTTTCCCTTCGGGGGGAGAGCCTTCATCACGCCAGATGTCTTGGGGTTCGGCGGGGTATTCCTTCTGGTTTACCGTCGCCTTGAGTGTCTGCACCTTGAAAATTCCGAGGGGAATAAAGGGTAGGCCGGGTCCAAGCACGTCAGTAGGGTATCCGAAGATAGTCCGCACTGCCAACTTATTGGGCTCGATGGGTTCCTTCCAGCGGAAGGAGAACCCGATATACGCCGCTGATGCCCAGACCCACAGCCACGTGAAGCTGAGCTCCTGGCCGAAGATGTCGAGCGGGTCGGTGAAGTAGGCGACAACGCCTGTGCCGATGGCTGCGATACCAACGGTGCCACCGAAGATGGTTTTGCCGTTGATTTCCATTTTCTTGCCTTTTTGTTTCTTGCGCCATTCTTGGAATCCTTCCCAGGAAAAGCCGTCAGAATTCTCCCACCAGTTGCTGATGGAGGTTGCGAGCTTCGACGCCGAGGCGCGAAGCTTTGCGATCTTCTCTTTCATAACAATATTTTCCTTTCAAAAGGAGGAGGGTAGAGCCTCGTCCTGAAACTCTTCGGGAGGCTTTCTCCCGGTACATTTATATATTATCACATAATAGACAAAAAGTCAAGTTTCTGGCACCAAAACAACCCTTGTTTTGTAAGTATATTTTCGGTATTATTGCGCCATTATGAAAACTGTTGTCAAAAGAGATCTTCGCTCACGCGAGCAGAAGCGCGCTGACGCGCTTGCCGATACCCGCCCTCGAACCACGGTATCGTTTTATCGGTATGTTCGAATTGCGAATCCGGCTGAATTTCGTGCTCGATTGCTTGCAAAGTGGGGTGAGCTCGAGTGTCTTGGGCGTATTTACGTGGCAAGCGAGGGTATTAATGCCCAGATGAATGTGCTCACTGAACGCTGGGCTGAATTCGACGCGTGGGTGCAGGCACAGCCAGAGCTCGCGGGAATCCCATATAAGATTGCGGTTGAAGAAAGTGTGCCGTCATTCTTCAAGCTCACCATTAAAGTGCGACCAAAAATTGTGGCTGATGGACTCGACGATAGTACGTTCGATGTTACCAATACTGGTGAATACCTCACCGCAAAAGAGATGAATGAGTACATCACCGACCCAAATGCGATTGTGTTTGATATGCGTAACAATTATGAGGCTGAAGTTGGAAAGTTTGAGGGAGCAATTACTCCAGATGACTTCTCGACCTTCCGAGATGAACTCAAAAAAACTCCTGAGCTCCTTCGTGTTCATCAGAATAAAAAAATTGCTATCTACTGTACTGGCGGAATTCGCTGTGAGAAGGCGAGTGCCTGGCTCAAGCACAACGGTTTTGAAGACGTGAAGCACTTGAAGGGTGGCATCATCGACTACGCACGCCAGGTAAAGGAAGAGGGGCTTGAGAATAAGTTTAAGGGCAAGAACTTTGTGTTTGATGAGCGTCTTGGTGAGCGTATTAGCGACGACATTATTGCGACCTGTCATCTCTGTAAGAAGACGAAGTGTGACACTCACCATCACTGCAAGAACCAGATTTGTCACAATCTTTTCATTGGATGTGAGGATTGTATGGAAAAGAAAGCAGGGTACTGTTGTGCGACTTGTAAGTATGTAGACAAGCTTCCAGCTGATGCCAAGAAAGTAATTGCGCGTTACTACAACAAGTATGTGCGTAAGCACCAGAAATTTGAAAAGACGAGGTTGATGGGAGCCTAGAACACAAAGCGCCGCGGCTTTGCCGCGGCGCTTTGTGTTGGCCTCGTCTCAAAAATCTGCTATACTCGCCGCACTGCGTGGGTGGCGAAATGGTAGACGCGCTGGTCTTAGGAACCAGTAGGGTAACCTGTGGAGGTTCGAGTCCTCTTCCACGCACAGATGTTGGCCTTGAAAGTATGCGACGTTTGTTGTACACTCTTCCGGACCAACATTTTCCGCCTTTAGCTCAGTTGGTAGAGCAGCTCGCTCTTAACGAGACGGTCCAAGGTTCGAGTCCTTGAAGGCGGACGAGTAAAAGAAAGCTCCCTAGCAATGCTAGGGAGCTTTCTTTTTGGGTGCCGGGAGCGGGACTCGGTCATTACTTGAGCAAATGAGTATATAAATAAGTTTACTTATTTCGTATGTGAATGCTGCTCAAGAACGAAGTACATGACCAGTACCCCAATTGGCTCGCTTATTTCGTAGACTCATAAACGAGCTCAATCGGGCTTCGAGTCCCTGTACCAAAATGAAAAAACAGGCACAAGGCCTGTCATTTCATTTCGGTGCCGGGAGCGGGACTCGAACCCGCACGCCGTTTAACTGACAAGGGATTTTAAGTCCCTCGTGTCTACCATTCCACCATCCCGGCACACGGGACATATACATGATATGCATTTGAGATTACTCATCCCTCGTGTTTGGCTTGCGCCAAACCCGTGAGTCCTGGGCGGGAATCGAACCCGCGCATGAAGGATTTGCAGTCCCCAGCGTTTCCACTTCGCCACCAGGACGTACTTCTTGAAATTCAAGAAAGTTTCAGTACTTTAGCACATTACACCGCCCTCTCAAAACGGTATTTTTCGCTACTGTTGGTATACTATAATCACAAAGAAGCCTATAAGAAGTCAAAGAAACATCGTATATGAAATCACCTGAAGCAATACGTAACACGCCAGTTAGTTTAGATAAAAGAGAGCGTGAGTTTGATGCGGGAGATTTACAGTCTGAGATTGGTCAGGAGTCAGACTTTCGGCGCCTTGAGGATGTTACGCTCGAGCTTGATGGTCTACTAGAGACTTCGGTCGAAGGGAAGTACGAAGCACTAGTCGAAGAAATCAGACAAGAAAAAATTAGTTGGATTACCTCGCCTGAGTTTGCTCGAAGGATTTCTCTTACGGGCGCGAGCGAAGAAGATGTTGGGCAAATACGTGACTGGGTTCTTGATAACATCAAAAATGGAGAGGTTCGTATTTTTGCACCTAATGATATTGCCTTACTACGAGAACGACTCATGGAATTTTCCAAGCTCTCTTCAGGCGACTCAGTCTCCTTGGAGCAGGGAAACGGTTTTTATGTGAATGGAAATGTATCCAATCTCCCAGAAAAGTTTTTAAATAACGTGTACATTCCCGAGCAGACGTTTGTTCCAAAAACGTATCCGATTACCAATTCTACCGAGACGCTCCTTAGTCACGAAATTGGTCACCAGGCTCAAGACGGAGTCCTTAGGAGTGAGCTCTATCAAGACTGGAGTCCAAGACTTAAAGAAGGGTCCCCTGATCCTGAGTACGTCGGAAATATCGAAGAAACAGATGTGAGGATTCGTTCAATGTTTCGCTGTTTGAGAAATGTGTTTGATGCAAACCAAGAAGCCTTTGATGAGGTACATATCGAACTTCTTCGAGACATGCAAAAAGAAGGTGTTTTAGAAAGAGATGTTACTGATTTGTTAGACCACTTTGACGACGATGAGCTTGTTCGTATTGCTAATTACTTACCAGCGATTTAGTATGTAGTGGTATTATATTTTTATGAAAGAAGTAGCAAAATGGCGACAGAGCAAGAAGGCTCGTTTGATAATTATTGTTGGATTACTCGTAGTCGTGGCACTCCTAGCTTTCTTTTTTGAAAAGCTTAGGTGGTGGATGTTGGGCATCGGAGTCGTGCTTCTTACGGCACTTGGTATGGAGGTCTCAAATACCGATCTCGATCTCGGGAAGCTTATGAGTGGAGAATCAGTTGAAGAGTCACTTATCAAGCGAGATCCGGCTGGCAATCCTATCTTTGGTGCGACATGCGAACAAAATGTCTACAACTGTGGTGACTTCGATACCCAGAAGGAAGCCCAGGAAGTATACGATACTTGTCATACTTCAGAGAATCCTGACCGACACGGTCTTGATAAAGATGGCGATGGCGTAGCGTGTCAGAATTTGCCAAAGGGAGATTAATAACAAAAAGCGCGTCGGCCAAGGCCGACGCGCTTTTTGTTATTCTGGTGCTTCTCGTTGGTTGCTCTTTTCAATTTCCCGCATCACTTCATCAATATGCTGACGGTGGCGTTCGCCGGCATCAAGCATGAAGTTTAGGTTTGGAATTCGCTTGAGTCGCGCATTCTCCTTGAGGTAGCGTCTGAGTTCGGTACCACTTCGCTTAAGGAAGATGAGCGCATCTTGCTCTTTACCATCAGGAATAGTAGTAAAGAAAATAATGGCTTGCTTCAAATCTGGCGAAATATCAACACGTGTAATGGTGATGAGTGGGTTGGTATTTGCTTCATGTTGGATGAAGCGGGCGGCACACTCTTGGATAAGATTGCCGACTCGGCCTTGGCGTTCTGACATAGATTAGGTGATTACGGTGTCGTATGGCTTAAGGTAGTCTCCAGGAGCGACTTCGGCGCGAGTTTCAACCTGCATGCCGAATTCTCCTTCGTCCACCTGCTTCACATCAGACTTGTACTGCTGGAGGTTTTTGACCGCACCGGTACCAATCTCGATGTCTCGACGGACGATGCGTACACGTTGCCCAAGCTTGATGAGGCCGTCTTCTACACGACCACCGAGTACATGTGTGTACTTCTGGGTACTAAAGTGCTTGAGAATTTTTATTGAGCCAGTCTCAATTTTTTCTTCTTTCTTTGGGGTACGGTTTTTGAGTGCGGTGTTGAGCCAGTCTGAAAGTTCGTAGATGATGTCGAACGTGTCAATTTCTACATTGAGCCGTTCAGCCAAATCTTTTGCTTGGCGTTCTACTTTCACGTTGAAACCGACGATAATAGCGTCAGCGGTAGCACTGACGTTCTGGACATCGTTCGCGGTGATGTCACCTACAGTTGCGTCAATGACTTTCACGGTGATACGGTCTGATTCGAACTTGCTGAGTTCGTGTTGAATAGCTTCAAGTGTTCCGTATACATCTGCTTTGATAAGAATCGGTACTAGGGGAAGGGAAGAGCGTTTCGCGATGACGTTTGGTGCGATATTCTCGTTCTTCTTTGCGAGGACGGCTGCCTCGGCTTCTTTTTTGCTCGCTACCGTATAGAAGCCTGTGCCAACTTCTGGAACTCCGTTGAAACCAACGATTTGAACGGGGGTAGAAAGGCTAGCTGTCTTAACCGCTTTTCCAAGAAAATCTTCCATGATGCGTACAGGAGCAAAGACGCTACCGGCCACAACGAATTGTCCGCTTTCTAGGGTTCCGTTCTTAACAATGAGTGTGCCAGTGTTGCCACGCTTTGGGTCGAGATTACTCTCGATAATTTGGCCGGTTGCTGGAGCATGTGTGTCGCCAGTTAGTTCTGAGAGGTCGGCGGTAAGAATGACAAGGTCTAGAAGGTCATTGATGCCAGTACCCACCTTGGCAGAGATTGGAGTCCATGGAATATCTCCGCCCATACCTTCAACGTAGATGCCGTTTTCGATGAGACTGGTGTGCGTGCGGTTGATGTCCGCTCCTGGCTTGTCGATTTTGTTTACAGCGATCACGTATGGGATGTTTGCCTGTTTGATTGATTCGAGAGCCTCGAGTGTCTGTGGCTTCACGCCGTCTTCGGCCGAGACGATAAGAATAGCCACATCAGCCACGTCAGCACCGCGAAGTCGCATCTTTTGGAAAGCCTCATGTCCTGGGGTGTCGAGGAAGGTGATGGTCTCCTTTGAGCCTTCCTTGGTCGTGTGAGGGACAACATACGCAGAAAGATGTTGGGTGATGCCGCCAGCTTCTTTCTCCACCACGTTCGACTTACGGAGATAGTCGAGTAGGGTCGACTTTCCGTGGTCAATATGACCCATAATAACCACGATTGGTGGGCGCTTGGTAATGTTGGGTGTCTTGGCTTTTTTAGACATATAAAACAGGCTGATACGACATAACACGCCGAAAAGGCGCTTGGCTACTAATTTAGTCAGGGCAGTATAGCAGAGATTTACAGAAATGACACCTCATGTCATGATTTTGAAATGTTTACAAAATCTCGCGTTTACTTGGATTATGCAGCAGCAACTCCGCTTTCAAAGAAGGTATTTTCAGCAATGAAGCCGTATCTCACAGAAGTCTTTGGTAATGCGAGCGCAATTCACCGTGAGGGTGCGGTAGCAAAGCGAGCAGTTGAGGAAGCGCGCGAGCGAGTCGCTCGCGCGCTTCAGATCCGCGAGGAACAGGTAACTTTTGTGAGTGGGGGTACGGAATCAAACAACCTCGCGATAGGAGGAACAGTGGAAAAACTTCGAAGTGAGGGGCGAGCATACGCTGATATGGAGGTGGTGACAACCGCGATTGAACATCCTTCCGTTATGGAGATGATGAAAGCGCTCGAAGCGAAGGGGGCGGTCGTTCGCTATGTTGAGGTCGACGGTGAGGGTTTTGTGAAGCTTGAGTCACTTCGAGCGCTTTTGAGTGAGAAGACTGTGCTGTTTTCAGTGGCGTACGCCAATAGTGAAATTGGTGTGGTGCAGAAACTGCACGCGCTCAAGAAAGTGCTCACTGAAGGAGAGAAAAAATTTGGTACAAAGATTTTCTTTCATGTTGATGCTGCACAGGCGCCACTTTGGCTTCCGTGTCAGTTGGATAGGGTATACGCAGATTTGCTCTCATTCGATACGGGTAAGTGCAATGGTCCAAAGGGTGTTGGGTTACTCGTGCGAAGTCGTCGCGCTATGGTAGCTCCAACGCTCTTTGGTGGTGGACAGGAGAGTGGACTTCGTCCCGGTACTGAAAACACCGCTGGGATAGTGGGCGCGAGTGTAGCGCTCGAAGAAGCTCAGAAGGATTTTAAAAAACGCGCAGAGAAGGTCGTAAAGGTGCGCGATGCAGGCATCGCGCACCTCCTGAAGGAGATTCCGCGGGCAGTCTTGAATGGTCCAGTCAGCGAGGATAGACTTGCAAACAATATTAATATTTCAATTCCCGGACTCGATACCGAGTTTGCGACTGTTGTGCTCGACAAACACGGCTTTGCAGTCAGTACTAAGTCCGCGTGTGCGGGAGCGGGCGGGGGAGAGAGTAAGGTGGTGTCTGCGATATCAGGTGACCCCGCCCGCTCCCGCTCCACTCTCCGCATCTCCCTCTCTCCCGAAACAACACTTCGGAATCTTAAAGATCTCACCAAAGTCCTCCAAGCACACATCCAAAAAATGAGCACTTTGACCAAGTAACTTTTTTATTGCAATATAGATTTAATTGTTGCGTAGTATTGAGTGACTGACAGAGTATCCCGTGATGGTCGTCCGAAAGAATAGAGGCTACATGACATAATAAGATTGAACTATATTTATGCCGAATTTTCACAATTTTACATCAAAGGCCAAGGAGGCAATCAGAAAGGCGCACGAGCTCGCGATTGAGCGTGGGCAAAATCATGTGGGAACAACCCATCTTTTAACTGCGCTCGCTATTCAGGAGGAAAGTGTAGTGATTGCGATTCTCGATCGTCTTGATATTGATATTATTGCTTTTACTGATCATCTCCTTGAGGCACTAGAAACCCCAGAGGTGCAGAATACGATTTCTCAGTCATATCAGCTTTATCTCACTCCAGAGCTTGCAAAGGCGCTTGAGTATTCAGCTGTATATGCCGAACAGCTTGGCGATACGTATGTGGGTGTCGAACATCTCTTTGTGGCGCTGCTTGAGAATCCTGGTCCAGCTATTGATACGTTACAGCGTACTGGACTTCAGAAAGACCGTGTTCGTGCGACCATCAAGGAACTTCGCGAACACAATGTCAGCGATGCCGAAACACCGAAGAAGTACCGCACGCTTTCTAAGTACACTCGCAACCTCACAAAACTTGCGCAAGAAAACAAAATCGACCCAGTGATTGGTCGCGACACTGAAATCCAGCGTGTAATTCAGATTCTTTCACGTCGTACCAAGAACAATCCTGTGCTCATTGGTGAAGCAGGGGTAGGAAAGACAGCGATTGCAGAAGGTCTTGCGCAACAGATTGTGCTCGGGCAAGTGCCAGAATCAGTGAAAGATAAAGAAATTCTTTCGCTCGACCTCGGGCTCTTGGTAGCTGGTACAAAATTCCGTGGAGAGTTTGAAGAACGTCTCAAGGCAGTTATGAAAGAGGTTGAAAATGCTGCCGGCCGCGTCATCCTCTTTATTGACGAGCTTCACACCATTGTGGGAGCCGGCCAGGCAGATGGTTCTATGGATGCGAGCAATATGCTAAAGCCAGCGCTCGCGCGTGGTGAAATTCGCGTGATTGGAGCAACGACACTTAAGGAATATCAAAAGCACATCGAGCGCGACCCTGCACTGACTCGGCGCTTCCAGCCAGTATATGTAAATGAACCGTCTCCAGAAGACACGGTGGCGATTCTTCGTGGTCTTGCTGAGAAGTATGAACTCTTCCATGGGGTGCGCATTACTGATGACGCCATCCTTGCGGCAGTGAATCTTTCGTCTCGCTACATCACTGATCGCTTCTTGCCTGATAAGGCGGTTGACCTCATCGACGAAGCAGCTTCAGCACTTCGTATTTCGCTTGAGAATAAACCAGAAGAACTCGTCATTACCGACCGCGCTATTCGTCGTCTTGAAATTGAAAAGGAGGCGCTTAAGAAAGAGCTCGAAATTACCGAAAACAAGAAGAAGATAAAAGATCGCATCAAAGACATTGAAGCTGAAATCGGTGAATATCGTGAAAAAACAGCTGTGCTTGAGACTCGCTGGACAAACGAAAAGGAGGCTCTTGATGCGATTGGGGAGCTCAAGAAAGAGCTTGAAGAACTTCGCAATGAAGCCGAGAGTGCTGAAGCAACAGCAGACCTTATTCGTGCGGCTGAAATTCGTTACGATGCGATTCCGACTGTAGAGCGTGAGCTCGATGCTGAGCAAAAGCGTCTCAAGAAAATCCAGCGCAGTAGCCGACTTCTCAAGGAAGAGGTGGGGGAAGAGGATATCGCTATGGTGGTGTCTCGCTGGACTGGTATTCCGGTATCTCGCATGCTTGAGGCAGAAGTACAAAAGCTGGCTCGTATGGAAGAAGTGCTTCATGAGAAGGTGGTCGGCCAAAACAGTGCAGTGAAGCTCGTAGCTGACGCGATTAAGCGCGCCAGAGCAGGTATCTCAGATCCAAACCGTCCAATCGGCTCATTTCTCTTCCTTGGTCCAACTGGTGTTGGAAAGACTGAACTTTCACGTGCACTCGCTGAGTTCATGTTTAGTGACCCTGAGGCACTCATTCGCATCGATATGTCTGAGTTCATGGAGAAGCACTCAGTCTCAAAAATCATTGGTTCGCCTCCAGGTTACGTCGGACACGATGAGGGTGGTGGACTGACAGAAAAAATTCGCCGCCGCCCATACGCTGTTATCTTGCTTGATGAGGTGGAGAAGGCACATCCCGATGTGTTCAACGTACTCCTTCAGGTGCTCGATTCAGGACATCTTACTGATGCCAAGGGTCGTCGCGTGAACTTCAAGAATACAGTCATCATCATGACCTCGAACATCGGTTCGGAGCATATCGATCGCATGTCGAGCTTCGGGTTCACACATGACCACGGAGCTGACGCGCAGTACACGCAAGCAAAAGACAAGGTGATGGAAAGTCTTAAGAATTTCTTCCGACCAGAATTCCTCAATCGTCTTGATGAAGTTATCGTGTTTGATCTCCTTACACCAGAAGTAATTGCAGATATTGTAAAGATTCAGATGAATGATGTTGTGACGCGACTTGAAAAGAAAGAAATCAAACTTTCTGTCACTGATGACGTGATGGCATACCTTGCGAAGGAGGGTTATGATCCGAAATTTGGTGCTAGACCACTGCGTCGTGTGATTCAAAGTAAGATTCTCACACCGGTCGCTAATATGATGGTGGGTGAGGGGATGCTCCAGGGTGGGACAGTAAAGGTCTCAATGAAGAAAGATAAAGTAAACGGTGGTTTGGCGCAGGAACTTGATTTTGAAATTAAGAAAACGAGTCGAGGAAAAGCGAAGGAGGCTCCGGTAGAAAAGAAGAAGACGGTAAAGAAAGAAGTAGTAACTGCATAATAGAAGAGCGCGGCCGATAGGTCGCGCTTTTTGTTTGAGGCGGTTCGCAGGACGAACCGCCTCATTCCTCCATCCGCTGGTGAATAGCATCGAGTCTACGCCAGGTCTCGCTTCCTTCAGGAACTCGCCGCTTTAGCTTCCGGAGTGTCCCCGGCCAGGCTGCAGCTTCGGCTCGCGGAAGTACAATGGCTGAGAGTCTAGCATCGGCCTCGTGTTGCACGACTTCGTGATTGAGGCGTACAGCTTCTATGTATACTTCCCCGAGCTTCCTCACATTTGTGCCCGCGTCTTCAAGGAGTTCGGGGAGGTGGACACGTTTGGCGTCATCTTCGGCACGTTTGATCACTTCAGTGATATCAACGTCGTTGCTCCTTGTGTCCTTTTCGGGTTTTTCACTGCAACTTGCTGCAAGGAGAAGGATGCACAGAACAAGAATTCGCATAAGGTTCTCCTGTAGGACTTTCAGAACCTGCGTGCAAGCAACGCAGGTTCTGGTGCTTTCGTCGGTATACGGCTAGGGTCCAGTACGAGCATTCTTGGCTACGCGCCACGGATCAGACCAAGGCCGAGTATGCTTCTCGATGTATTCGATACTCTCAGTGTTTCCCGTCAAGACCTCGCCGAGGCGAAAGAGAGCGTATTCTTGCCTGATGCCAGTCGCTCGATTATATTCGGCGAGTAGCTTCTCGACATCGGTGCCGAGTTCGTCGATAGCTGCCTTGTCGGCGGAGCTAACGCGCTCGGTGATAGGTGCCTGAGGAGCGGCCGGTGCAGTTTTTGTCGGTTCGGGGGTGGGTGCAGGTTGGTTGCTGCACCCCGCCAGGGCGATTGTGAGCGCCGAGAGAAAGAGAGGAACTTTTGTACGCATGGGACTCTCCCAAAAGGACGCTATCACCTGATAACGTTTCCATACTTAGACTAGCATCAGAAAGCTGCTAGTCAACTCTTTTCATACGTGTATTTCTACTCTTTAAAGAGCGTCCTGGCTTGATTCCAGATTTCAGGTTTGTTGTGGGTAGTCTTCATCCAGTACCACCACTCGACGCCCCAAAAGTAGTAGGTACCGAGGCCTGTTTTGGACGCGAAAGCTACGCCTTCTTGAAACATCTGCGGGTTCATGGACTGCGCTTGCGCTTCGAGGGACGCTTCTTTGAGAGGTTTCTCAGTCCAAGGTTCCGCTTGCAGTTCGATAGAAATAACTGGCTTCTTGTACGCTGTTCGTATGTACGTAGCTTTGGTGGAGTAGAACTTTGGAGAAAGGAAGCTGTACGGGTTTAGGCCGAAAGTTTCAGTCGTACTATTCCAAGCGTTCCGATACATGGTAATGCCGACAATATCAGCTGCTTCAGCCGCTTTTGTCCAGTCTGAGAGTTCGCCTGACTCAGAGACAATAACCTTTCGCGAAGGGTCGAGACTTTTTACTAACGCTACTTCTTTTTCTACGAGGGATGTATCAAAGTCGTAGTACCAATCAGGGCACGTGCCGAATTCCAAGAATGGCTCGTTTTCGATTTGCCAGTGGGTGACGGTTTTAACACCTTGGTAGCGCTCGACGAGTGTCTGTACATACTCAAGTATTTCTTTTTCGCGATTTTCTGGAGCTACACCATGAATCCAGTTTGGTGTGTGACATTCGGGCCAGCGACCTGTCTTCATACCAATAACGAGAATCAGGTCCACATCGTTTCGATTCGCCTGACGAATGTAGTAGTCCAGGTTTTCAAAATTGTACTGATTATTTTCAGGCTCGGTGGCGTTCCAGTTTATGTGGAGTTTGATGTTTTTTGCTCCAAGGTCATGGATGATTTCTTGGTACGTTTCTTTTGGATCGAGGCCAAGATACTCAGCTTGGCTTGGGGAGTAAGTGACACCCCAAGTGATTTCGTGTTCAGCGAGTGAGGCCGGCGCCCATGCAATATATCCCACAAAAAAAGAGGCAAGGAAAATGCTGCCAATGAGTACTTTTGTTAGGGTTCGTTTTTTCGGCATAGCTCAATAAAGTCGCCCGAAGAATACAGGATACTGAGTAAAATTCAAGTAAATGGGTTATAAAATCAAAAAGCACCCAAAGGTGCTTTTTGTGTATTGGTGCGCCGGGAGGGAATTTCGGTCATTACATGACCAGTACACCTTGTCGCCATTTTGTTTCCTTTCAGTCACAAAATTGCTGGCAAGGTCTTCGAATCCCTCGTAAAGTGTGTCCCACACACTTTACTTCCCGACACACTAATAAAAATCGCTCAAGCCGAAGCTTGAGCTGATTTTTAAAAAGTGCGCCGGGAGGGATTCGAACCTTCGAAGGCGATAGCCAGCAGATTTACAGTCTGCCCTCGTTGACCACTTGAGTACCGACGCAGTAGATATATGACCCTAAAAGGGTGCGAACAAAATAACACATCTCACGATTTTTTCAAAGTATTGGCATGGTATGATTTTGGTATCTATGAAAGCTGTTGTTCTCGCGCTAGTTATTGGGGTATTGATGCCCGGGCAACTGTTGTTTGCACAGAGTCAGATTGCTGACTCATTTTCAAGTCCAGGAGTTAATGGAGAGGGTATTCTCACCGAAGGCTTCGTCCCATGCTCCGGTATCACCTGCGACCTCTGTGACTTCATGGTGATGGCCAACACCATCATCAAGTGGCTTTTTGGCATGGCTTTCCTCTTCTTCGCGATCTTGGCGGTCCGAGCTGG
>JBDLTL010000017.1:0-23007 GCA_039799085.1 Candidatus Parcubacteria bacterium
TGGAATCAGCTTTCGCAAGTCATTAATATCCTTAGCATTACGAACAAATGAGAGGGTAACAAAATCAAAATCTTGCTCAAGGCCCCACTTCAAGTCCTTCTTGTCCTTTGGGGTGAGTGAAGAGATAGATAGATCGGCATCGGGAATATTTACACCACGACGACCTTTGATAGTGCCGCCGGAAATAATCTTGGTGTAGATGTCACCACCGCTAATTTTTTCAACAAGTAGTTTTTGCTTCCCGTCATTGAGATAGATGTGCATACCGACAGAAACTTCCTTCGGTAGTTTTTCGTAGTTTACATGGACACGTTCGACTGTCCCGACGCATTTTTCAGTGGTGAGAATAATAGTCTTTCCATTTACAAGTGTTACGTCTTCGGTATCAAAGTCACCGATACGGATTTTTGGACCTGAGAGGTCTTGAAGAAGCGCGAGCGGACGCTTGGTTTTTCTGGACGCATCGCGAGCATGAGCAATGCTTGCCCCATGAACTGCATAGTCGCCATGGCTCATGTTGATGCGTGCAACCGAGAGACCAGCGATGAGCATTTTTTCAATCATTGCTTGATTAGCTGAACTTGGACCGAGGGTGCCAACAATTTTAATTTTGGTTTTTGTATCTGTACTCATAAATTAGTGAGGCTACGAATTATTTAATATATAGACGCTAAGTATAGCAAATCATAAAAAGAAAAGGGGAGGCGCGACCGGGGTCGCGCCTCCGCCTCGGAGGGTGCCGCTAAGCGGCGGTGTACTGGCGCCCGTCCGTTACGCTGTGGCGTGACGGTGGCTGTCGATGTTGTTCGGCGAGAAAATCGTCGAACGTCTGTGTTGCCGCATCCAGGATTCGGCATTGACCGCCGAGATTGCCCAGAAGGACTGGGAAGTGTTCTGGATGTGGGAGCCGATCTGGCCGAGCTTGCCGATGAAGTTCGCATCTTCAGTCGAGAAGGTGCTGAGTTCAGTGGTGTAGTCGGCCACGAGATCGACATCGCGCAGAAGCTGCTCGTAGGCCGCGACATGGCCATGTTGTTCGAGTGTCGCGAGAAGCGGCGAATCGAGCCAAATCAGGTCGGCATCGCCGAGCTTGTTGATATCGTTCGCGAAGTCGGCGAGTTCGATCGCACCGGCTTCCTGCTTCTTGAGAAGGTCGATGACCTGGCAGAGGGTTTCCCGGCTCTTCTGGAGCTGGGCAATGGTCGCTGGGAAGTCCGGCAGACGCGGCTCGTCGAGACCTTCGGTCTTGTCGGCCATGCTGCTGCGCTGCATCACGATGACCGTGGCGGTGCTGACGGCCGCGAGGGCTGGCAGCAGGCTCGCGGCGATGAGGCCGATAGAGCTCGTGGCAATCTGGTGGCGAGTCATGTGGTGACGCGTCATGGGCGTTCCTTTTTTCTGTGTGGTGGCCAAAGTGGCCGGTTCCTTAGGTGGCTCCTCCACCCAAGACGGCAAAAGATACTACATATTTTAAAAATAGCAAGAGGATAAGATTTCTTTGTATAAAACAAAACCGCGCCTTTGGGGGCGCGGTTAGCAGCTCGCAGAGTACTCAGCTCTTGAGTCGTTCTGCGAGCAGTTCGACCAGCTGATGGGCAATGGCCGGGTGTAGCCCCGAAAGCTTACCTTGTAGTTCATCAGCAAGTGATGCGAGCATCTTACCTTCAGGATATTCCTTCCGGTAGCGTTTGAGCCACGAAGTAGCCGATTCGCCGGTGTGGAGCGTCGAGATATCCTCTCCGGTCAGAAGAGAGACTGTCGATACCTTGCAGGCGCGTGCGATTGCCTCGAGCTCGTTTTGTGTCAGTAACGTGAGACTCGAGAGCCAGCTAGGTTGCCGATTTTTGAGCTTTGCTTTCGCCAGCACTTCGCCATAAGTCATGAAGCCTTTAGCGAAGCGAATTCGGTCGACAATACATGCTCGGAGTTCTTTGTCGGCAAGATCAAACCGTCGCTTCTTGTGGGTGGCGACTGTTTTCGACTTGTCCCACTCGATAATGGCTTCTTCGCTCGCAGGTGTGAAGGTATCTTCGTCGAGGCTTTCAGGTTCTAACGGCTCTTCCTCCGCGATGGGAAGTACTGCCGTTAATGCCTTGTCTTCGACGATAATTTCCGATTCCGGTTCTTTCTCCGACTCGGAGCATGGTTCCTGTCCTTGCTCTTCTGGTTCGGTCGTCGGTGTATCCTCGATAGGAATAACTTCGAGTTCAATGACGTCAAGCTCACCCTTGGTGCGAACTCTTTCGAGGACATCACCTTCGCTAAGTTCAGTTTTGCAGGGCTCATGCGTAGCAGAAGGCTTTTCTTCAGGAGGTGACGCGACCGGTTCTTCAACCGTAGCGAGTGTCGCCGTCTTGACCTGGGGCACTGGTTGTCCTTGCGGCACGTATGCGCCGCTTAGGATTTCCCAGTCGCTTAGGCCGAGCACTTTCCCAATCTGGGCTATTTGATACGCCTCGATAAGGTCTTCGCCACACTCTTCAATCACTTGGAACCAAAGATAATATGTCTTCGAAATGCCCGCCTTCTCCAAGAGCTGCACTATGGACATGGTCTTAGGTAGCAGGCTTACGATGTGTTTGGCGAGTGGCTTGCGGTTGACTCCTTTGGTGAGGTCGTAAACGACACCGGTAGCTTGATCAGTTGCAATCAGGCCACGAGCATCCCAAACAAGGGTATGTTTTTGAGCCATGATCGGTCTCCGTTTCTGGGCTAGGTTTTGTGAAGAACCGAAGGTTCAATCTAAAAAAGAATGTACCAGATATAGACGGTATTGCAATGTTGGTATTGGTAGTCTTGTTCCTTAAGTTAAAAGTTCGCTTCGAAGCTCTTCAATACCGACTTTGGTTTCAGAGGAGTAGGGGAAGAGTTTGTGACCCTGTATCTTTTCTTGAAGTTTTCTCATGTGGGTCAAGTAGTGGGACTTCTTTATCTTGTCGACTTTGTTGGCCACAACAAGGATATCCTTTCCGGTGCGTTCGAGTTCTTTTAGGGTCTCTAGGTCATTCTTTGTTGGGCCGACTTCCGCGTCAATCAAGAGCACCACTCGTGGCGTATACTTTGATTCAAGGAGATACCAAACAATGAGCTTGTTCAATTTCTCCAAATCCTTTCCACCGGTTTTCGCATATCCATAACCCGGCAGGTCGATGAGGTAGTGGGTGTCGTTAATACGAAACACATTGAGCTCCTTGGTTCGTCCTGGAGTACTACTCGTGATAGCGAGTTTCTTCTGGCCAGTGAGAGAATTAATCAAGCTCGACTTGCCAGCATTGGAGCGACCAATAAATGCAATCTGCGGTGTGCCGTCTTCCAAAATAGCGTCATCGCCCGTGACGCCTTTTACAAATACTGCGGAGGTAATCTTCATAGGTGAATCCTAGCAAATAATGATAGGAAAGGCGATGTGCTAGACTTTGGTCTATGAATGAAAAGACACTTATATTTACCGACGGCGCCGCCAAGGGGAATCCGGGCAGGGGAGGCTTTGGGGTAGTTATTTCTCATGGCGGCGCAGTGAAGGAGCTTGGCGGCTTCAAGGAGCGAACGACCAACAACGAAATGGAGCTCAAGGCAGTCGTCGAAGCGCTCAAAGAAATCGTTCCGAAAAAAGTACCGGTAGAAATCTACACTGACTCCAAGTATGTGGTGGAGGGTGCGAAGGGGTGGGTATTTGGTTGGGCGAAGAATGGTTGGGTGACGTCTACAAAGACTGATGTTCTTAATAAAGAACTCTGGCAGGAGTTATTGCCACTCCTCGGGAAGGTAGAGATAGTGTGGCACAAGGTGCCGGGACACGTGGGTATTATTGGCAACGAGCGCGCAGATAGTATTGCGTCGACTTTTGCCGAGAAAGGTACCTGTGCGCTCTACGTCGGCCCACTTTCCGACTACGGTCACAACATCCACGATACCTCATACGATGAGAGCAAAGCCCAAGACCGCAGCGACGCCCGCAAACGCCAAAACCAAAAAGCCTACTCATATATAAGTGCCGTAGATGGCGTGGTGCAGATTCATAAGACGTGGGCTGAGTGCGAAACGCGGGTAAAAGGGAAGAAAGGTGCGCGGTTCAAGAAGTCGCTAGATAAGGTGAATGAGGGGGAGATTGTGCGGGAGTTTGGGGGGTAAGCTACATTATTTTATCGCTCTTTTGGAGATTGTGTCTCGCACAGAGGAGTTGAATATTTCTCGCATCGTCACTTCGTCCGCCTTTTGAAAAAGGCAAGATGTGATCGTAGTGAAGTCCATCACCAGCACCGCAGGTAGTGCATTTTCCACCATCGCGCTTCCATACTTCCACTTTTACCTTCGATGGAATCATTCGTTCATGTTTGTAGTCAATTGTTTCTTCTGATGAAGTGTCCTTACTTTCAGCGCTTGGGTGAAGGTGGAATGTAAAAACTCTTCTACCGCCACGTTCGATAATTTGTGCATCAAATAAATCAAAGACGCCTTTGTTGTACCAGATTCCTGGTGTCAATTTTTCGTACACTTGAATTTGGTGAGGAGTCTGTCGAAGGCCTTTTTTAAAATCTTCAGCCTCTTTAAAAAACTTTCCGTTGTCAGTTAAGGTGCCTGCACTTGAATACATCGGTTGATCGAGTTCTTTTTTCTTTGTGCCAGCTCCGTACGCATCGTGTCCTTCGTAGATAAGAAGTTGTGTGTCTTCATGCCACTCGTCACTGTAAGGAGCATTTGGTTTTACTGACATCAAAAAGACAGATGGCCTACCGTCACGCCTGAAATTCATTCCGCGTTGTATGTGTTCGCGTTCTCTGGTCGCTAGCTCTAAGTAAGAAATAATATGCGTTGAATTCAACTCACTCATCTTTGCAGCATAAAGCTTGTCTATTGAAATAGCAACACAAAAGCACCTAGACGGGTGCTTTTGTAGTGTGCGTTCCTTAATGTAGGAGCAGCTTTAACCAGTTGTCCACCAAGCTCCAAATCTTGCGACCATAAGACCAATAATGCCAGAAATTATGAAGAGGACTCCTATTGCCTGGATTGACTCGCCACCGCCCATGAACATAACTCCAATGATGATTATTATCCAAGATATTAGTTTAACAGACTTCCACCTCTTGTAAGTCTTTTGTATTGTCACTACGGGAGCTTCATCAAGAGGGTTTTTGTTGGTGTTGACTATTGGGTTGCCACAGTTTGGGCAATTTGGCGCTTTGTCGGAAATGTCTTTTCCGCACTCGTTACATTTTATGAGACTCATAAATTAATCTTATCAAAAGAAATTTGTTTTAATTACATTTTTCACCATTTTGATAGGTCACAGAAGTGAGTATCCGAAGAGAGTGGTCCACCTTGAAATCTATACTAAAAGGAGTAGGGTAGGTTTATATACCCATGAAAAAGATACTCTTTTGGGCTTTGACCCTTATTTTAGGGGTTTCTGCTGTTGGTTCGCTTGATTCTTCAAGCCAGTCAGCCAGTACTGTCGAGTCCTCTGTCTCGAAACCTTTGAACGTTTCTCCTCAAGTTGAGAAGACAAAGCCTACTGTTACTGATGAGAATGTTCAGGAGTCATATCGTCGTTCCGTTCCTGCTGATGATTCTGGTCTTTCTAACGATAACTACTATACAAATGTAGATGGGAACAAGGTTCACTCGCCGGCATATAGTAATAACGGCGTGCCGGCCGGCGCGAGCGCACAGTGTCGAGATGGTACGTATAGTTTTAGTCAGAACAGAAGGGGGACATGTTCAGGGCATGGTGGGGTCGCGAGTTGGTTATAATGTGAATATGAAAAAACTACTTCTAGTTATTGCACTTGCTGTTGTTTGGTCAGCTTATGTTGGTGGTACGCAAAGTGCAGAGGCTTACGGTAGCTGTTCTGAATATGGTGCAATGGCGTATGAAGATTATTCTGGATACTGTACCTGTATGTCAGGGTATGTATTCCAGGAAGACTATTTGGGGACAAGATGTGTCTCGGTTGATTCCTACTGTAATAACGTGCTTGGTATGTTTTCAAGATACGATTACGCTAGTGATCAATGTTCCTGCGACTACGGATATGTTCTGAGTGAAGGTACATTTGGAAAGCTGGAGTGTATAAGCGAAGATAAATCTTGTCAGAATAAATATGGATACCATTCCTCAGCTACTTATGGTGGGAGTTGTGAATGTAGTTACGGGTATGTCTTGGGTGAAAACATATTTGGGGATTTGGAATGTATTAGCGAAGACCAGTCCTGCAAGGATAAGTTAGGTTATAACTCTAGCGCTACTTATGGTGGAGGGTGTGAGTGCGATTATGGTTACGTTATACAAGATGGACAATGTACTGATGGGGATCAGGTTTGTAGAAATGACCATGGTTACAATGCCTCGTATAATGAGCTATCTAACAGGTGTGAGTGCGATGAGGACTATACTTTTGACGACTATGACCAGTGTGTAGAGAAGCAGCACAACGTTTACTTCAAGCTTCTTGATACAAATTTTTATGATAGTGAAATTTTAATAAAAAGTGAGTATGATTACAGGAATTACATCGTACGTTACGGGCTGGGTTGCTTCGATACTTCAATTTCATCTTATGTAGGCAGTAATCTGGTTGTAAATTTAGGTACAGACTACGACGTTGACATGTTTGATGTTATCGTCTTGCAAAACCATGGTCAAACCTGTTCTATCATGTATAGGGAAGTAACATATGACGACTCGTTTCCCGAACAAGAGGTTGCTGAAGAGATTTACTACTACACACCACCGAGTCGTGAGTGGGTACCGACAACAGTCAATAATCTTAAACAGCAGAGTTTTGGATCTGCTCAGGACCTACTAAAAACACCAGAAGAAAAAGTTCTGGAGCCCTTAACGCAAGGCATTTCAGGTACAGGAAGTTCGAGCGAAGAATTTAATGCAACAACTTCCGCGTCTTCTACTGTCGAAGCTCAGTTTACCTCTGAGTTCACAAATGAAACTGCAGAAATGGGATTTTTCTCTAGAATAATAAATTTTTTCAAAAATCTTTTTTAAAGTTGTGCGTGTGCAAATCTGAAACTCTACGGGAGATCGGTCACGAGTTACTAACTATAATTGTTCGCTACGCTCCAATTCTAGTAAGTACTCTCGACCCCGACTCGCCGACAAGCCCTCGCTTTTGCTCGTCTTGTGTACCGGCTCCGTCTTTCGATTCCCCGTAGAGCCTACAAACAGCAACGACCGCAATGTATACACATTGCGGTCGGCTGATTTGTGAGCCCAGCGCGGCTGAAATGGAACACCATAGAAAATCAGGTACTTCAGTGGAGAAAAGCGTTCAGTTTTATTCCAAGCTCATATTTCAATACTACTTTGCAAGGGTCTTAGTAGAACGTATTACCCTAATGGTATAGAACACATAGGTAAAGAATAGGGGCGGAGACATAGAGGACTGTCGGCAGGTTGCGAAAAAGTATAAAATATAAGCCATGATTACTGATTTCCCTGAAGTTAAGAGAGAGCTTCAAAAAGCAATGAATATAGCTCTGCAAGACGGAGTAAAACAAAATGCTCCAATGTTATCAATGGTTGGAGGCAAAACTCTACATGAGGGAGACAGTATGGGAGTTCTGCACGAAGATGGGCGTCATGTTGTGAATCCTCTCCAGTATGCAGAATCCCAATTTTCAGTGTCCCGTGAAGAGATGATGAGTATGAAGCCTGACGAGCTGATGGCAAAAGTTAACACTGTTGCAGTAGATATGGCTGGCCAGATGGAAAGAAACCTCTTTCAGTCTTTAGACGAGTCAATAAAAGAAAGTGGTAATACCATACCTGGAAATCCCGAGCTAAGTCCTGATTCCATTTTGGTAGCTCTTCAGATGATCGTAGTAGATTTTGAAGATGACGACCGATCAAAGCCTGTAATGCCGACAATCGTGACAGCTCCAGGTGGCTACGAAAAGCTAAAAGAGCAAGAAGATCGAGCGTCGGAAGAGGAAAAAAAAGATTACAAAGCAAGACAGGAGGCGATTCTGGACAAGAAGTTTCAAGAGCACTTAGCTGATTTGGAGTCGAGAAAAATCGTTGACTAAAATAAATATGAATCCTGACAACATCAAACAACCCGAAACGAAAGATCCTTTTTTACAAAGGGCCATTGAACATTGGTTGGACTCAGCAAATGAACTGGGCTACCAACCCCTTTTCTGTGAGTGGTTGATTACAAACAACTACATCCTTAAGTATTCAATAAAAAATACGCATTTTGAGCAGGGCAAGGATGTTGTGGCTGTGTCCGCAGACGGCACGCCTCATGCCTTTCAGCTTAAGGGCGGGCCAATTAACCTGAAAAGATGGCGAGAGGAAGTAAAGCCTGAAATCGATATCTTGATTGGTGGAGCAATACAGCATCCAGATATTGATAAATCAAGTCCACATATATCGTACTTAGTTACGAATGGCGAGATTGAAGACAATGTACGTGTCGAAATTATCTCTCTAAACGAGAAGGCTTGGAAGGATACTCCGCTCCATTGTTGGACTCGGGGCGACTTATTAAACGGTTTCCAGCAGATGGCTGAAGGGATTCTCCCCAAAGATGCTGTTACGTATAAAAAGCTCATAGATCTGATATTCGCTGACGGAACCGGTTTCCCTGACTATGCAAAAATATACGGCTTTCTGTTTGAAATTCTTAACCCAAGAGATACAGCTCGTGCTAAAGAACAACGGAAGCGAGATATAGCGGCGGCTGTCTTGTACGCAAACATGATAGTGGGTCCATATCGAGTTACTAAAAATCATGCTTCTACGGTGCGTGTTATGACTATGTTACTCTCGTCAATTTTCTACGTCGCAGATAAATATGATCTCGAAGACAAGTATTGGTTGAAATCCTATGAAATTATCTGGAGTGACATACAAAGCACAGCCATACTCCTTGAAGATGAAATAAGCACCGATGGTTTCGATGCGTCTTTCAACTCACCCCTCGATACAGACCTTATTCCGTTCCGAAAACATAGCGCCGCTTCAATTGTGTATGCGCTCAAATTAGCACAATTCATTAAAGGTGATGCTGCTTGGAAGAGTGTTGTCGATCCCGCTGTTGTTCCTAAGTACAAAGAGTCGATACTCGTATGGGGAGAAGCTTCATTTGTACCACTGATTATGTTGTCTCTGATATTCAAGGATGTGCCAGGAGGAAAAGTAACAGCCGTTAGTCTTCTAAAATCTGTTGTAACACAGATATTGCAAACAAACGGACGCCATGTAAAAGGCAAAGGAGCGTTGGTTCCGCCCTATTACGACATAGATTTTGCTGTGAAGCTAAGCTTTGAGATGCTTGAAGCGGAATTTGATGACGATTACAAATACCATTCCTATTATCTCAAATCAGTTATTGAGTTGTTGACTCGCTTAAATCAGCGCGACTTTATTTCTGAACAATGGAGAGAGATCTCGTTTATGCGCTTTGATGAACTCGTCCCAGAAAATCCTAATGATTTTCTTCTATGGCGAACAGAGCATGGAGAAAATAGAACGACGTTACCGAAAAAAGAGAATAGCTGGGCTGAAATGGAAAAAGAGGCAGTGTCTTTGAAGGGAGAATCCTTACCTTCAACACTAAGGCGATTCCCTGAATTTATACCATTCTTCGTCACAGTGTTTCCATTTCGACTTAATTCAGAGTTACTCGGCTATCTCTACTTAGCGTCTAAAAAGTAGATTTAGAGCTTGAAAAGCGATAGAATGAGTTGTCACAAAGAAGTGATGTACAACACCTAACCCTCACGAGGAATCGTGAGGTATGGTGCACAGATCCCACGCAAGTAGAAACGGCCACATAAGCCGGCACTTACTTGCGTGGGTACATATTCGAAAGAGTATGTGGTAGTTCTCGAAAGGGAGCTGCGGTCGGTCTTGTGTGGCCATTTGTGTACACGGAAGATCGACACCTTATTCAAAAACCCACGCAAAAATATATGAATAAAAACCACCTGCAGACCCTCTACAATGTCTGTGCGATCGTTGGAGCACTGGCTTTCGCAAATCTTGCCACCGTGTCGCTCTTTCAAGTGAGTATCGCCACAGTGACCGCTACCGTCCTCTTTAACCCCGCTGTGGGGCTTTTTTGCCTCGTTGTGGCGGTCATTGCAAAGCGTAAGCTCCAAAAATATGAAAAAATTTCTTAAATACACGATTTCGGCAGTCGTAGTAGTCGCACTTGGTGCTTATACCTTCGGATACTTTGTAATAAGACCCCAACAAGATAGAGAGGAGTGCAGTAAGAAGACGCTCGATTATATAACCGAAGAGTCAAAGAAAGAAGGGTTCTACTCTCAAGAACTTCGTGACAAGGATTATGAATTCTTCTATCGAGCTTGTGCGCATGCGAGGGGGTATGACAATCTCTAACAGAACTAAAAAAATATTGAAAGTCGGGTATGTTGTGACGGTGCTTGTGACTGTGCTTGCGTTTTGGATGCTCTCGCTGGTTGTGTATCTGACCTCAAATGCAGAAGAAGACTGCACAGGCTCCAACGTTGGGATTGTAAGAATACATGAATACATGATCCTGCCAGAAGAGTACGAGGAGGGAGGTTTTTCTGCAGACAAAATCGTCCGACAGATTCAAGAGTATTCAAACAATACTGATATCAAAGTCATCATTGTCGACATCAACTCAACAGGAGGAAGTATGGCAGCAGCAGACCAGATAGCAGAAGCGCTGCAGAAAACAGAAAAGAAGACCGTGGCTGTCATACGAGATCATGGACAATCAGCGGCCTATCTCATCGCCTCTGCAACGGATAAGATATATGCGAGCAAGTACTCACTTACAGGGAACATTGGCATCAACAAATCAATCTTGTCTCGAGTCGAAGAGAATAAGAAACAGAATCTTGAGTACATTGACTTATCGTCTGCACCCTTCAAGGATTTGTTAAATCCAGATAGGCCATTGTCCGAGCTCGATCAGATCAAGATTAGAGCAATAACGGGTGCGTTACATGAGAAGTTTGTGACAGCTGTTGCCGATAACAGGCATATGGATAAAGCGAAGGTGGCAATGCTTGCAGACGGAATGTCATACACAGCTGATGAGGCCCTAAAGAATGGTTTGGTAGACAAGATTGGTGACAAAGAGACAATATATACGGAACTTGCCGCAGAAGGAATTGTCATTCGTGCATGCAGTGGCGGCTGATGTATGAGAAAAAACATTCTGAAAACATGATTAAAATCGGATATTGTCTCAAAATAAATCCTTGTATTTAAAGAGTAAATTTAATTCGATGGAGTAAATTATTGGGTGTGCGTTCACGTATCCATTCTGATTGTGAACCGTACAATATGCACCACACACGATTGCTCGTGAAAAACTCTTTCGTGACTACCTGCCACGATCTTTCTGGTTGTCCGCCAATGTACATGGGTCCCATATCAAGAATGATGATAGGTTCTGTGAGTGTCTCCTCTTCAAATAGTTCGTCCATAAAACATTCTCTAAGTGAGATGCCACCTCTTTCTTCGAGGTCCTTTGCTAAGGCTTCGATAGCGGGCACTATTACATAGCGGCTGTCCCATTCTTTGAATTGCCTGAAGCAAGACTGATAGGGAGGGTAGGTGTCTATAGGTAAGCTCCGCCAAGATACATTACTGTTTGCAATAAAATATAGAGCAGCCTCAAAAAGTGCTTTGTCACTCCTTCGCTTGCGACCTCTCGTCTCTCGCCTCGGCTTAGAAAGGATCGGGGCGACAAGGTCCCATTGTTCGTCAGTGAGCTTGGGTTCAGTATGCATATGGGTATTTTACCAACTTGCATTATTTCATGGGTGTAATACCATATGTAGACAACTGAATATCTTAGGGTTGGTACTCTAAAAAACCGTGGTCAATCTGACCAGCGTACCCAGACGCTAATATCTGGATACCACTGCTCCCATGGCTGTAACTGATAGGGGGAGCCGCTTCTGGCATAGAACATTTAACGGTGTTGTCTTCTATCGGTACCAACCAGCGCTTTTAAGCGTTGAGTGAGAAGCCTCCGAATTGATCATGACTTTTTTGTCGCGATTGATTCGGAGGCTTTTTTGCGTCCACAGAGAAGTATGGCAATCAAAGGACAATCAGATATAAAGAAGCCATTTAAAGATCCGTCACAAGAGTATGGACCGGCTACTTCATTTGCTGAATTTAAGTCAGCGCTGGGTTTTTCTGCGAATAAGTACACAGATGTGCAGATAGAGGAGATGAGGTTGGTCGCGGATCAGTTTGCTAATGCAGTGTTCGACGCTTGGTTGTTGGAGCATAATCGGGCTTAATGTGGATATGGTTAAGGATAAGGGAGAAAACTGCATCATTCACTGTCGGGTGAGCTCTCTAAAGCAAATGCAAGAAGGTGAGAGCCTTACTGTACAAGCTGAAGCATGTAAAAAGATAGCGCACAGTAAGGGTTGGAAGATTGTGCATGAACCATGGTTTGAAAGCTTCTCAGGGAGAAAAGATGACCGACCAGTTTTTAATGAGATTTTACAGTTTCTTGATCGCAATCCAGGCCTCGTAAAATATTACGTATTTCGCTCAATTGATCGCTTCACAAGAAGAGGAGCATATGCCTACGAAACAATGAAGCAGGAACTTTCCCGCAGAGGAGTATTAATGATGGATAGCTACGGTGTCATACAGGAATCAAGAAACACACTCGAAGAATTCGGTTTAGAATATGAGTGGAGCAAATTTAGCCCAAGTGAGTTTCAGGAAACATTCTCTGCGACAACTGCAAAAAATGAAATAACGACCATCCTTACAAGGATGATAAGTCAATCAATTCGAAACACGCGACAGGGATATAGAACTCGACGGCCAGCCGATGGCTACTTAAACAAAAAGGTATATGTTGATGGTAAGAAAAAGGTCATTCAAGTTCCTGATCCTGAACGTGCAAGATTCAAGGTGGCAATTTATGAGCTGACTGTACAAGGGTTGAGCGACCCGGAAATCGTCGAAAGAATAAATGCAACAGGCTATCACTCGCCGATTACCCATCGTTGGAGTACAGATAGGACTAAGATTATTGGTAAGAGAGGAGGTTCGTCGTACACAGTTAAACAGCTTCAGAGAGATCGGCAGAATACAATATATGCTGGTGTTGTGTGTGAAAAATGGACCGCTTACATGCCTGTTCGAGCCCAATACGAGGGGTTAGTGAGTATTGAGCTTTGGAATGCTGCTAATAGAGGAAAGCTTGAAATTTCAGCTAACGAAGATGGCTCACTAAATCTAATACAAGGCGGTAAGACAGGTACCAAGAGCATAAGAAGCAAACACAATCCATTGTTTCCTTACAAGTTCATCCGGTGCCATTTTTGTAAGAAGCCGATGCTGGGAAGTTCACCTCGTGGAAAGCTTGGTATACACAGGCCTTTCTATCACTGTGCCAGAGGGCATAAGTACTGGGGGTTAAATAAGCAAAAATTTGATGAAGCAGTTGAAGACTATATAAAAAACCTTAAGTTCAATTCCGATGTACTCTCAGCACTCGAAATAACTTTCTTAAATAAATATAGACAACGAGAAAAAGAAATCGTCAGAGCGTCAGGAGAAATCCATCGCAGTATCTCTGATCTGGAGGTTGAGCAGGCGGCTAAGCTTGATGCCATAGTCTTAACTAAGAGTGACACTGTTCGGTCAAAGCTTGAAAGAGAAATCGAAGCTCTTGAAGAGAAAATCAAATCTGCAGGCAAAGAGCGTATTAAGATACACATCACCAGAGGAGATATAAAGTCATTTATTCGTCAAACAAAATATGTAATGGAACACCCTGCTGAAATACTGCTAAACACAAGTAATCCAAGGCTACAAGAGGCGCTTTTCGGTCTGATATTTCAAGAAGTTCCCACATACGAAGAAATCGTTAATGGAACACCTAAATTATCTTATATATTCGAGCTATCTTCAGACTTTTCAGCTAAAGATAACCAATTGGTGACTCTACGGGGAATCGAACCCCGGTTACAGGAATGAGAATCCTGTGTCCTAGCCGCTAGACGATAGAGCCGTACTCAAATTCAGGAGAATTTGAGTGGGATAGTTATAACAATTTTTGGGAAAAAAGACAAAGGGTGGGGAACGAAAAAGCCCGGCGCGTGAGCGCCGGGCTTTTTCGGTTTGTTAGGCAATAAACTTCCGATAGAGATTCATACCGAGCATGGCGCCGACGATTGAACCAAGAGCGTAGCTCAAGTTGAGAGACCCAAGCGCGAGCGCAACGGCTGGATTCAAGATACCAGCAGAGCCAAGTGCGACTGCGATGAGAATACCAAGGAGGAGTGAGCCGCCAATTACGAGTCCAGACATGTGTCCATGCACTGGGCCGCTCACCACCGACGCGATACCGAAGGTGAAGAGAAGCGCTCCAAGTGCTTCAGCCATGAAGACTGACATAGATTCTGGGACCATGCCGAGTGTCATGGAGCTTGTGCCAAGAAGAGTAGATGCAAGGCCATAGGCTGCGAGCGCAGCGATGAGTTGTACGATAATGTACTTCACTGCTTCGTCGGTCTTTACCTTATTGATTGACCAGAGGCCAAGCGTCACTGCTGGGTTGATGTGACAGCCAGAGCGTGCGCCGATGGTGTACACAAAAAGCGCCAACACAAGACCGGCGACAACAGGTGTCGGGATGAGTGGCGCTTCCATACTAAGATTGGCTAATACCGCAAGAGCGAGAGTAAAGGTTCCGATCGCTTCTGCGACGAGTTTGTTTTGCATAGTGCAAATTGTCTTAAGAAATAAGAATTCTTATGTACTTATGGTCTAGCTTAATTTTACCACCAAGCGCTGTCCTTGGAAGGGCTATCTGTGCCTTGTAAAAGTGTTCTGAAGGTTTAGTATTAGGAAGGGGTAAGTTCCATTTTGAGGAGACCGTGTCGTGCCATTTCGTATTTATAAGCAAGCGCTTCATGCTGCCATTGATAAGCTCGATGTGGTTGGTCTGTTCATCAATCACCTGCAAGGATTGCAGCAAATCGACTACAACTACATGGCGTTTTGTCTCACGAATCATGTCACTGACATGCATGAGATTCGAATGCTACTGCATAAGCGACTGCTCGCCATCGGACGTGAAAACTATCGGTGGCTTGTGACCAAGGGTCCGTATCACAAGTATCCGGACCGTGCGCCTTCGGCAGTTGCGCTTGCGTACGCTATCGAACATGGCGAGCTCACGGAAGCTGAGGCCGCTGGCATCGTGTTTGACCACGGTGACACAAGCGAGAGCTTCATGGCAGATGAGCGTAAGAAGTTCCTTGATACCATCATTCAGCAAATTATCAGCGGGATGAACAATCAGAAAGGGTCGCCATGACTGGCGACCCTCTTTTCTAATTTGTTCTGCGAATGTTGTGTCTGATGTCGAAGCGTGGATTGACCTTCTTGCCGGGATTGAAGATATCTTCGGGGTCGAAGATGTGCTCACAGACTTTGAATATTTCGAGCATCTTCTTGGTGTACATGAGGTGGAGGTACGGTGTGCGGATGATACCGTCGTTGTGCTCACCGCAGATGTTGCCTTTGAACTTCACCGCTGTTTCGTAGAATGCTTCAGCCATTTTCTCTACGAGTGCCGGGGTGGTCTTGTTGGTGAAGTCGAGAAGCGGGTAGAAGTGGAAGTGACCGTTGCCACCGTGACCATGTACCGCTGAGGTCACATTGAACTCCTTGAAGAGTTTCTTGAGCTGCATGAAGAACTTTGAAAGATTCTCCGGTGGGACAGTCATATCTTCGAGGAATGGGGCAGGGCGCTTGGTTGGGTCAACGAGCTTTGAGAGGGTGAAGCTGGCGCGGCGGATTTGGAGATACATTTCTTCTTCGATTGGACTTGCGACTACACGTGCTTTTACGTTGCGGCTGCCGATGTGCTTGGCGATGGTGGCGGGGAGGTGTTTCTTGGTAGTTTCCTCGTCGAGAGTGACAATAGCCGTAAACTCAGGAATCTTGCGAGCGAATCGTACGTGGTACGTCGTGTACATAGAGAGCATGACACGGTAGTAGGTGAGACCTGAGAGACGCTGTTTGAAGAAATCAGGATTTGAAAGCGCCATGTCAAAGGTGAGCGCATCGAAGATTTCGATATTGATTGGATTGTACTTGAGTGCCTTCACCATGCAGTCGGCCGCTTCAGCGAGGTCAAAGATTGGTACGGCAATCATGGTGGTGTTCTTCTGGATAGGAAGCGCACGCATGGTCATGCTGACGATGATACCGATAGTGCCTTGGCTACCAGAAATAAGGCGAGTCATATCGAACACCCCGTTACCTTTCTTGAAAGCCGCAACACCTTCTGGCATGACGCTCCAGAGCGCATAGCCTGAAGAATTCTTCTTGGTCTTTGGTTTGTTGCGCTTAATCTCGGCTTCGTTTTTTACGATGAGCTCGTAGACTTCACGAGCAATACGTGCGTACTCGTGCTTTTGTTTGATGAGAGATTGGAATTCTTTGAGGGTGAGTGGCTTTACCGTGTAGGTCTTGCCGTCACGAAGTACAACGTCGAGGGACTCCACCCAGTCAGCACAGTGACCATAACGAAGTGAGTCAGGACCAGCAGCGTTGTTGGCGACAGATCCACCAACCGTACAAATATCTTTTGATGAGGTGTATGGTGGGAGATACGCATCGTGCTTCTTAAGCACCTTTTCCATATCACGCCACATGAGACCTGGTTCACAGGTGAAGGTAATCTTGTCTTTCTTTACGGTGACTTCGCCCATTTTGTCGAGATTCGTAGTATCAACGACGATTGAGTCAGTGAGTGAGCCGCCGCCAAGACCGGTACCAGCCGCACGCGGAGTGAGTGAGAGGGAAGAGAAGCGCTTGGTTTCTTTACCAATGACCTTTACAAGTACTTCAACATCAGCGCGATGACGTGGGGTGATAACCACCTGCGGACGAATAGAGAAAATACTTTCGTCGGTACTGTACTTATCGAGGAGTTCTTTCTTGCTTGAGACTTCGCCATGGAAGCCGGCTTCGCGAAGCATCTTCTCCATGAGAAGGTGACCGAGCGGATTGCGCTTGATGGCTGTGCCATTGGTTTGGATTTTCTTTGCGGCCATCGCCAAAGGCGCTTTTTTTGTTTCTTTCAGCGCAATCTTACGGGGCTTTTTGACAGCCTTTGGCTTTAGGGTTTTGGTAACTGTGGGAGCAGAGGAACTGGTACTCATATACTTATTAGTATACACGTGGTGCGTACATATTATTGAAAATTATTTCCACACATAAAAAGAAAACCCGCGCACGAAGTCGGGTTTTCCATACTTCATTCGCGGGTGCGAAGAGCTATTTGATAGCCTTTGGTTTGACGCATTCTATTTCGTCGTAGGCACCGTCTTTGAAAGTAACTCGATAAGTTGCAGTGCCGACCGTCTCACGAAGAGCTGTGTTTTGTCCGACGGCGCAGGTGGCCATGTCTTTTTTAGACTCAGGGTCTGGACCAGTAATTGTGGCAATTACGAGGGACCCGAGTATTGCGCCAACGAACATTCCGCCAAAGAAGTGATGTCTCATTCTAAGAACTCCTTTCCAAAAGTTGTTTAAATTATGTATAAAACAATGGATTTGTCAATAAAGCCCGGCGACGAAATCGCCGGGCCACGGGTCTGAGAGTGAAGCTGTGAATCTTAATATGGTATTCTGGTAGCCATGACACAAGAGCGAGCCCTCGAGATTTTGAAAACTGGAGCGAATGTATTTTTGACAGGGGAGCCGGGGGCGGGAAAGACGTACGTAATCAATCAGTACATCGCGTGGCTCGAAGCGGCGGGATTGAAAGTGGCAGTGACAGCGTCGACCGGAATTGCAGCTACGCACATTGGTGGTATGACGATTCATGCGTGGAGCAGCCTTGGTGTGCGCGACCAACTCTCAGCGTATGATCTTGATTACATTGCCAGCAACGAGAAGGTGGTAAAGCGCGCCAAGGCCGCTCAAGTTCTCATCATCGACGAAATCTCAATGCTTGATGGCAAGGTCGTCGATATGGTGGATCAGATTCTTCGGACTGTCCGCCAAAAGCCGGAGGCTTTTGGCGGACTTCAGGTTATCTTCGTCGGAGACTTCTTTCAGCTTCCGCCAGTCACCAGAAATGGTGACATGATGCGCTATGCGTTTGAGTCGCGTGCTTGGGAAGGACTTAAGCCACTCATTTGTTACATCACCGAACAGTACCGTCAGGAAGATGAAATGCTTCTCGGACTTCTCGGCTCAATTCGTCGCAATCAAATCGAAGAAGATCACTACACACTTCTCCAAGAACAGACTGAGATTGGCTACGAAAACATCGAGCCCACTCGTCTCTATACGCACAATGCTGACGTGGACGCGGTCAATAATGCCAAGCTCGCCGAACTCCATGGTCCGGCTCGTACATACAAAATGTCCGGTATGGGAAGAAAGCCGCTTATTGAAGGTCTCATGAAAAACTGTCTTTCACCAGAAGTGCTTACACTCAAAGAAGACGCGATGGTGATGTGTACAAAAAATAACTTTGAAGCCGGCTATGTAAACGGCACACTTGGTCGCATCATCAGATTCGAAGAAGGCTATCCGGTGATTGAAACAACTGACGGTTCGTACATTAAAATTGAACCAGTAACCTGGGAAGTGGTTGAAGATAAAAAGATGCTCGCTTCAATTGAGCAACTTCCGCTCCGTCTCGCATGGGCAATTACGGTACATAAGAGCCAAGGTATGTCGCTTGATGCGGCCGAGATTGATTTATCAAAAGCGTTCGTCTACGGACAAGGATATGTGGCACTCTCTCGGGTGCGTTCACTCGCTGGGATGAAAATTCTCGGTATGCATCCAAATGCACTGCAAGTCGACCCGAAGATTGTGATGCAAGACAAGCGCTTCCATGAACAGTCGGAAGCAGCAGAAGATGCGTTTGTAGAAATGGATGAAAAAGAAGTTGCTTCCATGCATGAGCGCTTCGTCGTAGCTCACGGGGGAAAAATCCCAAAACCAGAAGACATCGGTGCACCAAAGAGCGTCATTGAAAGAATTCAGAAGGAAAGTACGTTTGCGATTACTAAAATGTTCTTAAAAGAAGGGAAGAGTGTGGCTCAGATTGTGAAAGAACGTGGGATGGTGGAGTCAACTATTTGGGGTCATATCGAGAAGTTGGCAACAGATAAAGAAATAACCCTTGAAGACATCCGGCACCTTGAACCAAAGAAGGACTGGAGTGACATCAGTAGCGCCATTTACACCGCGATAGACAAACACGGTACCGAGCGCCTCAAAGCATTGTACGAGGAGACGGGAGAAAAATACGACTACAATCTCATTCGCTTGGCAAGAGTAGAATATGGCTTAGAACATGATGAGGCGCCTTTCTAGGTGGAAAAGACGTAAGAACAATTTTCTGATTCCGTCATATAATGGAGTGGTCAGTCGAAGTGCTGGTCAATTTGTTAGTATTAAAATTTACATACCAAACCATGAAGAAATTTCTCGTGTCAGGTGTACTTTGTGCTCTCGTAGTGCTTGGTGGCGCACAGTCTGCGTCAGCTGAAACTGCAAGCTCAACAAGTAACACCTCAACTTCTGAGATGCTTGCCAAGATTCAAGATCTTATGAAGCTTATTGCTGACCTTCAGACAAAGCTTGCTGAAGTGCGTGGCGAAGTGATGGAACTTACTAAGGATCTTGCGCTTGGTGCACAAGATGATGATGTAAAGAAGATTCAAGAACTTCTCGCATCTGACCCAACGCTCTTCCCAGTGAAGCCAACCGGATACTACGGTCCTATTACTGAAGAGGCCATCAAGAAGTTCCAGGAACGCTACGGCCTTCCAGTAACTGGTGTTGTTGATGAAGCAACTCGTGAAGTTATGAAGGAGCTCCGCAAGGAACGAATGAACGGTGAAGTGCCTCCAGGACTTGTTAAGTCAGACGAAGTAAAGGAACGCATCAAGGATCGTCTTCAAGAAAAGTGGGGTGACTGTGTCTGGGGTGAAAAGTTCCGCGCATCTGACTGCCAAAAGGGTCATGATGACGACGAAGACGAGGACGATGACTCAAATGACGAAGATGACTCAACCGAAGCTACTCGCGCTGAAGCAGAAGAAGCACTTGCAGACGCACGTGCTGCTATCGCAGACCTCAAGCTAGACATTGAAGAAATGGAAGATGAGGATGCTGATGAGGATGTTATCGACGAAGCTGAAGATACTCTCGTGAAGGCTCAAAAGAAGCTCGCTGACGCACGTCGTGCTTTCCTAAAAGGTGAATACGATGATGTTGTAGAGAAGGCAGAAGAAGTTGTAGAAATTATCTCTGGCGATGATTCAGACGATGAAGACGACGACTCAGATGAAGATGAGGACGAAGACGACGATGATTCAGATGAGGATGACGATTCAGATGAGGACGAAGATGAAGATGAAGAGGATGGTGACTAAGTAGTCACTTCACTTTAGAAAAAACGGCGCCACAAGCGCCGTTTTTTCTATGTTACAATCTATAAATATGAATGAAGGATACGTTCGCTATGCTGAGTATGTAAAACCGTGGTTTTCACCACCGTCATGGATTTTTGGGCCGGTGTGGTCTGTGCTCTATGTACTCATCGCCATCAGCTTTGGCTGGGTGTTCATGAAAGTGTGGCAGGGTCAGATTCCAAGAATCGTCGCTGTTCCGTTTGTTATCAATCTCATTGCAAACTTCTCCTTCACACCGGTGCAGTTTGGTCTTAATAATCTTCCACTAGCGTCTCTCGTTATCTTGATTGTGCTTTGTACCATTATTTGGTCAATGTGGGCGATCTGGCCACATGCCAAGTGGGTGGCGTACATGGAAATTCCGTATCTTCTCTGGGTATCGTTTGCAACCGTACTTCAACTCACCATCACATACTTGAACTCATAGAGATGTTTTTTAAGCGACGAAAGAAACGGGTTTATAGAAAGCGGGCGACAACCGTGACGAAGCATTACGTGACGCACAAGGAGTCGGCGCGCGAGCTTGCGCTCGCGCGCCTCGCGCACTTCAACCAATACTACAATCTCTCTTGGAACCGAGTCGCGATTCGCAATCAGCGTCGCTGTTGGGGGAGTTGTTCTGCCAACAAAAATCTCAACTTCAACTACAAAATTCAGTTCCTCCCACCACATCTCGCCGACTATATTATTGTGCATGAGCTTTGTCACCTGACACATCTTCACCACGGCAAAGAATTCTGGGACTTGGTAGGGGAGCAACTGCCTAATTACAAAGAGCTGCTTACCGAACTCCGCGCCATCGACAGAGCAGGACATCAAATGCTTATTTCGTAGTGAAATAAGCGCGTATATACCTCGTATTATGGGATGTGGCGACATCCCTCCCCACAACATATTTTTCACACGCTCCGATGTCTGCTTTTGAATACGACAACGTACTCCCCGCGGACGCTCAAAATATGTGTGAGGAGGGAATTTATAATTTGTGATACCATGGTGCCTATGAAGAAATTTTTTGCTGCGTTTGCGTTTTTTACTATCTTTCTAGGCATTGTCCCACAGGCACAGGCACAGGAGATTAAGACCCCAGAACCGACTGTCATTATGTTCGGTCGCGACGATTGTGGCTTTTGTAAGGCGCAATTCAAGTATCTCTACAATGAAGGAATTACGTACGAGTATCTCAATATTACCAAAGACGAAAACGCAAAACGTCTCTACGATGAGGTAACAACGAAGCATGAAATCTCGAAGGTTACGCCAGTGACAGTTATTGGTGAGACAGTATTGGTTGGATTTAATAGTGAGCAAACGACCGGCAAAGCAATCAAAGAAGCAATCGAGAGAGCCAAGTATTCAGACATCCAAACTATCGAAGATCACCTTGCCCGTGCCCCAAAGCAGTCTGTGGTAGCCAGTGGCGGTTGTTCTGGTCTTGAATGTGAGACAACGACTTCGCAGTTCGTGTTTGATTTGCCATTCTTGGGAGTCGTCGACTTGCAAACCTTCTCACTCTTTACACTTTCAGCTCTCCTTGGAGTTATTGATGGTTTCAACCCGTGCGCGATGTGGGTACTTATTACATTCCTCACACTCCTCTCTCAGGCTGGCAGTAAGAAGAAAATGGTCTTTATGGCCGGCATCTTTATCGTCGCTGAAGCTGTGATGTACAACATGATTCTCAATGTCTGGTACAAGACCTGGGACTTCGTGGCGCTCGACCAGTACGTGACTCCGCTCGTTGGTATCTTGGCGCTCGGTGGCGGTATGTTCTTCTTGTGGCGTTGGCACAAGAATAAAGAAGCGACGCTTGTGTGTGATATCACCGACCTTGATACACAGATGAAAACTATCAATAAGTTTCAGGCGATTATCAATCAGCCCATCACCATTGCGTCTGTTTTCGCTATTTTGGTGATTGCATTTTCGGTCAATATTATCGAGTTTGCCTGTTCGATTGGTATTCCTCAGGCGTACACTAAGATTCTTGAGATAAATATGCTCACTGCGCTTGAACGTCAGTGGTACATTCTCGTGTACACCATTGGATATATGGTCGACGACTTTGTTGTCTTTGGTCTCGCGATTTGGGGATACAGCAAACTTCAATCACATGGTGGAAAGTATGCACAGCTTTCGCTACTCATTGGGGGTGTACTCATGTTGCTTCTTGGTGGCGTTCTCGTCATCGATCCAACGATTCTCATTCTCTAAGATATGACAGAAGTGCCAGAATTACTGCTCATAGATAAGCCTCATGGCATCACGTCGTTTGATGTGATTCGGCGTCTTCGGCGAATTCTCAATATTAAAAAAATGGGTCACGCCGGAACACTCGATCCGCTCTCTACCGGCCTTATGATTATCGGTGTTGGTCCCGGTACAAAAAAGCTCACCGAACTCGTAAAGCTCGATAAAGAATATATTGCCGAAATACGGATTGGTGAGCGGCGTACGACGGGAGATTTAGAAGGGGAGGTGGTGGAAGAGAAAGAGGTGGTGGAGACGGGGGGGGGATTGAGTGTGAGAAAATAAGCCCCCCAAACA
>JBDLTL010000018.1:0-22063 GCA_039799085.1 Candidatus Parcubacteria bacterium
TTGAGTGAGGGCTCAAGTATTGATATTTTGACTTGGATAGAAGACCAGGCGCCTCGTGCAGGTGTTTCGCTTGAGACCAACAATCTCCAAAAGATAACCGACAAAGACACCAAGTCTGATTGGGTGGAGGTGTCTTTTGCTTTTTCGGGTGAGCGAGCCGATGTAGAGCGCTTCATTGATGTTCTTGAGCATCTACCGTACGTATCGTACGTGACGAATCTTTCCTTTGGGGCGCGATCAAGTAGTAACTGGGAGGCGACAGCAACAGTCCGAGTTCTTCTCTTTAAAACATCATGAACACACACTTTAGAGACATAACCAAAAAACTTATCCGTCATCGCCAGGGACTGCGTGATCCACAAATCATGCATCCGGAAAGAGAATGGATTATCGCCCTTGCTCTGATGGTGGGTATTTTTTCTGCCAGTGCTGGATGGAGTATGTTGGTGTACCTCAAAAACATGAATGTAAGTCCAAATGATGTGGTTGTCGAGCAGCAGCAAACAATCGTGTATAGGGAGAATTCTGTTGACGAAGCTTTGGCACTGTTTGAGAAGAGGGCATACGAACAGCAGATGCTTATTGGTGCGATGTCCGGAGGCAGTGAGGTCTCTGAAGAGGTTGCCACAAGTAGTGATGAGTTCATAGGAGAAATGGCAACAACGACAGAGATGGCGACTAGTACAGAAAGTGAAGAAGTTTTGGGTGAGTAAATACAAACAGCCGGCGACCAAAAGTCGCCGGCTGTTTGTATTTGTGCCCCCACGAGGAATCGAACCTCGACCAAGAGCTTAGAAGTCTCCTGTTCTATCCATTAAACTATAGGGACGTGGCACTACGATAGCAGAAAAGCAGACAATAGAAAACCGGTCGCTGGCGTACGCCAGCGACCGGTTTTCTAAAAGTGCGCGATAAGAGACTCGAACTCCTGACCTTTCCGGTGTAAACGGACTGCTCTACCAACTGAGCTAATCGCGCGATTTGTGTGGCACCATAGTACCGTTTTTTGCTAAGAATGCAAGACGTGTTCGGCCGACCCTGTGAGGGGTCGGCCGGGATGTGAGCGTGAGCTCGAGGAATCAGCGGAAGCGCATGGGACGAGAGAAACGCCGACGGTCCCGGTTCCTGCGAATCAAACGGTGCTGGCCGGGCGGCAGGCGACCGGTGAGAGAGTTCGATACGAAGAGGGACTTCATCAAACGTCTCGACGACATAAAAGCTCCTATGTTTCGTTTGTGGTGAAGGGCATGCCCACTATCATTTATAATTCTGATTCAAAAAGAATGCAAGGTATACTAGTGGGCATGATTGAAATGTATGCGGTGGTGGCAGGGAAAGTGCAGGGTGTGCGGTACCGTACCTATGTCCAAGAGTCTGCGACAGAACTCGGCCTTGTTGGATATGTGAGGAACCTTACTGACGGTACAGTTGAAGTTGTCGCTCAGGGACTTCCGGATACACTTAAAGAATTTGTTGAGTATCTTAACGAAGGCTCTCTTTTGGCCAAGGTGGAGAGTGTGTCAATTGACTGGCGAACAGCACGCACAACGTACGATGAATTTTCGTTGTTGCACTAGGTATGCAAAATAGTAAACCGACCTGTCTTGGATTCATCATGGACGGCAATCGTCGATGGGCGAAAGAGCAGGGGTTACCAACACTCGACGGGCATCAGAGAGGACTTGAAGTATTTCTTGATATTGTGGGGTTTGTTCGCGATGCGGAAATTCCGCACGCGGTGTTTTACGCGTTCTCTACTGAGAACTGGAAGCGTACGGAAGTAGAGGTGGCATATTTGATGAGTCTCTTTTCATCGTTGCTTGCAAGAATGACGGAGCAACTTACAGAAGAAGGGGTTCGAGTGCGGGTGGTGGGTCGGCGCGAAGATTTTTCTCCCGAGCTCCAGAAACAGATGACCGAACTCGAAGAAAAATCTTCGCGCTTCATTGGTACAACAATTTGGATTGCGCTCTCGTATGGTGGCCGAGCCGAAATTGTGGGAGCGGTGAATGAAGCAATACGTCTTGGTGAAGAAGTGAATGAAGAAACGTTTGAAAAACTTTTATGGACGGCAGAAATGCCTGATCCCGACATGATTATTCGTACCAGTGGGGAAGAGCGGCTTTCAAATTTTCTCACCTGGAAGTCAGCATACAGTGAATTTTATTTCATAGAGAAACACTGGCCGGCTTTGACCAAACTCGATTTTGAAGACATACTGGCCGAATATGCAAAACGCGAACGACGCCATGGCGCCTGAACCGACAGTTATATATGAAGATGAAGACGTACTCGTCATCAATAAGCCGGAAGGGTGGATGGTGCATGAGGACGGAAAGCCAACAGATACACCAATTGTGGTGGAGTGGTTTTTGCGCCGGCTGCCGCAGGCAGCCGGCGTCGGTGAACCTGCGTATGCTAAAGACGGAACTGTCCTCAATCGTGCTGGGGTCGTCCATCGTCTTGACCGAGAGACATCAGGAGTGCTTGTGCTTGCAAAGACGCAAGACGCGCACCAGTTTCTAAAGAAACAGTTTAAAGATCGAAATGTGCACAAGGAGTATCGAGCATTTGTGTACGGACGCATTCATGACAGGTGGGGAACAATCAATCGCCCAATTGGTCGCAGTACCAAAGACCATCGACTTCGTTCGGCCATGAAAGGTGCAAAGGGTCAGCTTCGAGACGCTGTCACGGATTTTGAGCGGATTGGTATGGGTGAATGGCAGGGTGAGGCTTTCTCATACTTAAAGCTAATACCAAAGACTGGCCGCACTCACCAGCTTCGCGTGCACTTACGAGCAATCGACCGACCGATTGTGAATGATGAACTCTATGGTGAATATATACGGACCAGGTCTAACAATCTCAACATGAAGCGTATGGCGCTCCATGCGCATCAGCTCGAACTCACGTTGCCAAATGGTCACAACGAGCGCTTTATTGCGCCGGTCCCACAGGCTTTTGAGGAAGCAGCGGAGAGGATAGTTGATGAGGGGTAGGCGAAGAAGGGGCGGGCCGAAGGCCCGCCCCGCCCATTTCCCTTAATATTGCGGTTTTAAAACCTTTGTGGTAGATTGTGGCACGCTTAAACGGCGACGTTTATCTATTGATTATTATTTTATTATGAAAGCAGTAATGGAAGGGGTGGCAGTGTCACCAGTAAATATGGCAGAACGCAAGGAGCTTGGTCTCCGTGCCGGTGATACCGTGCGTGTTCACCAGAAGATTCAGGATAAGGGTAAGACCCGCGTCCAGGTATTTGAGGGTCTTGTGCTCGCTCGCAAGCATGGCGATGAGCCAGGAGCCACCTTCACTGTCCGTAAGGTATCAGGTGGTATTGGTGTAGAAAAAATCTACCCACTCTACTCTCCAATGATCGACAAGATCGAAATCGTAAAACGTGCCAAGGTACGTCGAGCGAAGCTCTACTACATCCGCGAGAAGGTAGCCCGCGAAGTAAAGCGTCAGATGCGTCGCATGAGTCTCGTCTCAATCTCTACCGAATCAGGTATCGAAGCTGCACAGCGTGAAGCTGAAGAAGCTAAGAAGGCTGCCGAAGCAGCAAAGGTTGCTGAAGAGGCAGAGGCAGCTCGCAAGGCAGAAGAGGAGGCAAAGGCAGCCGCTGCTGCAGCTCCAGAAGTCGTAGAAACTCCAGCCGAAGAAGTAGTTGCAGAAGCAACTGAAGAAGAAAAGAAGGACTAACTTCAAAATAAAAAGCCGGACCCTTTAGGGCCCGGCTTTTTTGGTCAGTCAGTTTCTGATCCAGTGAGAAGTTTTCGGAGCATGGTACCAATGAGACTCAACATCATACCAAGGAGAATCATTGAAGTGAATCTTGCTAGTATAAGTGTAATGATGCCACCAAGTGTTTCTGGTTGTGGGTAGGGGAATCCGCCAAGGATTGATTTCAGTGCCCAGTACATACCTTCGGGGATGTTGGTTGCATGATGGTGCTCAAATGTATAGAAGAGTGAACCGAGTACCAAGACAGCTAACGTAAGAGAAAGGAAGTAGATTTCGAGGTTAATTTTTTGGAGAGATTTACTGTCAGAATCTTTCTTTTTTCCGCGGGTAAATTTGGCAAGTCGTAACATTCGCAAAAGTCGAATAATTCGGACAGTCCGCACTGATTTGAGGAACGTGAGGTTGGTCATACCAAGGAGTGAGGGTAAGATCGCAACAAGATCAATGATTCCAAAGAAGCTGAGTACGTATCGAAAAGGCTTCTTGGTGGTGATAAGCCTCACAATGTATTCGGCTGAGAAGAGAACGACAGCGAGCCATTCAATACCCCTGAAAACGAGGTGATACTTCTCATTGAGACCAGTAACTGTTTCAAGAGCGATTGCAGCTACTGAGACTAAGGTCATTATAGCTAGGACGCTGTTCGCTGCTACGAAGTAAGGGTTGTTTGGATTATCAAAAACGTCGACAGATTTCGTTTTCTTAATTTTCTTTTTCATTTGATTAGTATAGCGTAGAGAAAGTGTCGATTCTGTGGCAGTTGAAATATTTGTTCATATAGTACATAATGGCGCCACTTCGAAAGAGGTACCAATATCTGTCCAGGTGGCGAAATTGGTAGACGCACTACCTTGAGGTGGTAGCGCCTTCACGGGCATGCTGGTTCAACTCCAGTCCTGGACACAACGGTAAAAAGCGAGCGGTTTATCCGCTCGCTTTTTAGTATGCAAACTGCTTTGCATACGTACCGTTGTGTCGGGCGGAGACATGTTTTTATTTCCTTCTTAGAAATGAAAACAGTCGAGCTGGGGGAGGTAAGTACTTAGTAAAATTAGAACGAAGTGAGTAATTTTACTTAGTAACTTACCCCCACAACTTAAGAGGCGAGTTGTGACCAGTTCCTTTCCTGTATACTACAAACATATGGAAACTAAGACCGATATCTCCTACGGAGTCGTCCCGCTTTATAAAGACGAAGGTGAGTGGAAGGTGCTGATTGTTCATCAAATTTCATATCGAGGAGATGATTTTTGGATTCTCCCGAAGGGGCACGCTGAAGAAGATGAGAGTCCACTTGAAGCAGCTCGTCGAGAGCTTGAAGAGGAAACGGGTGTCAGTGCTGTTGATATCAAAGAAACTCCTACGTTTGAAATCAATTACTCATTTATCCACGAAGGTGTCAGAATTGAAAAGGCCGTCATATACTTCCTTGGCATTTGTGAGAGTCGTGATGTGAATATTTCCCAGCCACAAGAAATCAAGGAGCTACGCTGGTGTGCTTTTGATGAAGCTGTCACACTCGTAACACACGATAATTCTAGAGATGTGTTAGCTAAAGCAAAAAACGCACTACAATAGCCTCGCAAAAATGTAGCTTGCTACACGTAGTCACTTCAGGTATTGTTCGGGAAACAGCACCTTTAGCACCTTGAAAGGAGAGTCGCTATGTCGACTAATTTTCTCGCGCAGTACCAAGAGTTCTGTGCCAGTCCGCTTCGCACGAAGGAAGATGTCGCTGCTGAGTTCGAAGAACTCCGTCGCAATGCCAACATCACCCAGTTTGTATTCCACAAGCCGCATATTCTCGCAATCAAGACCAAGCCCCTTTTCATCTCATGGGAAGGGGTGGACTATGAAATCGGCGAGTTCGTCATCTTCTTCATTCGCAAACGCGAGGGGAGGGTGTGGGAGACGGGGTTCCGTATTTCCAATGTGACCGGTGCGATTCTTGACGAAAATCAGGATGAAAAGGAGATGGGGTGTTATGTCCACCCCCATGTCATCCTCAGTGATTACGAAGATATTTCTTTCCCTGTCGGAGAGCTCTGCATCTCTGAAGGGCAGTATGTCATCTACCAATCACTTCGGAAAGGTTTCGTAAACAAAGCCTTTTCGCACCTCTGGAGAGCGCTTCAGACATATGGAACTGGCCAGCCGTTTCTCCCTTTGGAGAATTGGCCCCATGCATCCAGGGAGAATAATCATGACTGATCATATTAGACATCGGGCCATCTTCAATCCTGATTCATTTCATTACCCGGTACACGTCATCGGGTGCGGGGGAATGGGGAGTCGGGTCGCTGAGGGTCTTGCACGTATGGGGGTAGGCATTCCCGAGCAGAGCCCTATCTACCTCTATGACTTCGACATGTTCGAAGCCCACAACGTCGCCAACCAATGGGCAGACGTTGGCGATGTTGGTGGCTGGAAAGCCGAGCGAGTTGCTCGCAGTATGCGGTGCGTGAACATCGGCTGTGAGGTGACGCCACACATGGTTGAAGTCAATGAGTTCATGCCTCTTTCGGGCGTCGTCTTCATTTGTGTCGACTCCATGAAAGCTCGTCGGTCTATCATGGAGAATGTTGTCGAGAAAAACCCAGACGTCGCCTGTGTGATTGAAACTCGCATGGACGCCGAGACGGGTATCTCGCACTGCTTTGACCCGCACGACAAGCGGCAGAGCGATTGTTGGTGGCTGTACTGGCATTCGGATAACGAAGCTGACAATATCGGTGGTTGCAGCCAACCGCAGTCCATCATTTCGGCTATCTACGGTACGACAATGCTGGCACTTAAGCAGCTCGAGCAATTCACTCGCATCGGCCACACGTATGAAATGGCCAATCGTGTTTATCAAGACTACACCACATTCTCGTCTACAAGCGAGCAGTGGCCTCACTTGACGGGGGAATAGCCCTCCGCTACATTGAGTAAGGGCAATTCCGCCCACAGGAGAACGACCATGCGAATGCAGGAACCCATGGCGGCGATCGCAAACGGCGGTGCTGAAATCGTGGATGTGACCGATTTCGTCAAGAGCGATTCCCCGACCGACCGCGCCGGCACCGGCAATCCCGGCATCGACAACGACCACGAGCACCAGGTTTCGCTCGGCTAGCCGACACCTGTTCCCAGCACCTTCCGTCCACGACCCCCCTCGTATCGCACGAGGGGGGTCGAATTCTTTTTATAATTCGCTTAAGAGATTTTGAATATCAAGCGGTTCTGTCGTCATGGCAATAGTTCCGTCAGGATTTCGAGGCCACGATTCTTTTGGTCTATCGACGTAGAGTTCAACACCGTTATTATCAGGGTCGCGTAGGTAGACAGCTTCGGAAACACCATGATCAGCAAAGCCCTCAATAGGGTAGTTGGCGTCGATGAGTGTTTTGAGAGCTTTCGCTAATTCTTTGCGAGTAGGGTAGAGGAAGGCTACGTGGTACATGCCAGCGTACCCATGCGGGACAGGTGGGACGCCTTCGCCAGCCCATGTATTGAGACCGATGTGATGGTGGTACCCGCCTGCAGAAAGAAAGACAGCTGAATCACCGTACGTGGTAACTACTTCAAATCCTAATAAATCACGATAAAAACCAAGAGAACGTCCAAGGTTACTTACTGTGAGATGGATGTGTCCGACACGGACTTCTGGATGAATTGACATGTCGTTATCATAGCACTTTACTTTGTAAAGTAAAAGGAACTAGTGCGTGAGCTTGAATGCAATATAAATACCAATAATACTACCGATGGCACCAAGAATAATTGAGCTAAACGAGAACATGTTGGCGCCCCAAAGTGCGGGGAGATAACTACCGACTGTTCCGCCGATAAACATAAAAAGCCATATGAGTCGTTTTGAATCCATATCTTAAGTATACGCTCTTATGCAAAAGTCCCCCAAAGGGGGACTTTGCTTTAGGGCGGCTCTCGGTCCTTGAATGGAACCAATTGGAGGAGCTGTGTCTTGATTGGTTAAGTGCTGCAAGGGTATGTTTCGGATGATGAGTATGAAAGCGGTTCCACTGGCCAAAGCAGCACAAAATAAGCGATATTTGCATGATTCACCAAGTCGCCAGCGTGATAGAAGAGTGATAACATAAGGCTACTTATGGACCCAGAACTGCTACAGAAACTAATAAAATTACCCAAAGAAACAGAGTGGCTTGAGTTCAAATCAAATCACTGTGCACCAGACCAGTTAGGGGATTATTTCTCTGCCCTTTCAAATTCTGCCCGACTGTATGACCAACCAAGAGGCTATCTCGTCTTTGGAGTCAGTGACCAACATGTGATTATTGGCACTGAGTATGATCCGTACAGCATAAAAGGTGCGGGTGCGGAAGATCTGATCCCGTGGTACACCCGTTTACTTACTCCAAAGATTGACGTCGATATACAAACAGTCGATATCGACGGTAAAACTTTAGTCGTGTTTATCATTCCTGCGGCTATTCATAGTCCAACTTTGTTCAGCGGTCGTGAAAAGATTCGGATTGAGCAGACTACACACAATCTGAAAGACCATCCTGAAATCGAAAGACGGTTGTGGGCAAAATTGAATGCACATCCTTTTGAGTTCAACCATGCTGTAGAGGGACTAGAACCCGCCGCTGCATTGGCGCTGTTAAGTGTGGAGAGCTACTTCGACCTTCTTAAGCAACCAATGCCGGCTACTCGAGAGGAGGTTGTTACGATTTTAATAAAGGATCGAGTCCTGGAGCATCTACCGAGCGGTATAGCTATTACTAATCTTGGAGCATTGTTGTTCGCAAAGGACTTGGGGCAGTTTCAGCAATTGGCACGAAAAGCACCACGAGTTATACGATATGAAGGGATGACTCGTAAGAATGGATTGCGAGAACAGGTTGGCACGCGAGGTTATGCGGTAGGATTTGAACCCTTGCTGACTTACATTCGTAACCAGTTGCCACACAGAGAAATCATTGGTGGGGGTTTACGAGCCGATGCTGAATTTGTCCCAGCTGTTGCTATTCGTGAGTTTGTTGCCAATGCTCTCATTCATCAGGACTTTACGATGTCTGGCACTGCTCCAATGATTGAGATTTTTGACGACAGGATTGAAATTGCAAATCCTGGCCGGCCCCTAGTCGATACGGACAGGTTTATCGATCATCCACCACGTTCACGAAACGAAGGGCTGTCAGGCATGATGCACCGACTTGGTATTTGCGAAGAGCGCGGTAGTGGTGTTGACCGAGCCTTGCTTGAAATTGAGGCTCAAAAGTTACCGGCACCAAAGTTTGAAGCAGGAGATGATTTTTGTCGTGTAAGTCTGTATGCGAATCAGCCGTATGCGGCACTTGATACAGCTGCACGTTTACGCGCGGTGTATCAGCACGCATGTGTTCAGCATTTTGTGCAGGGTACTCCAATGAGTAACGCGAGTTTACGTGAACGTCTTGGTATTGATGAAGAAAATTATTCAATTGTGTCACGCTTGATTAAGGAAGCTGTGGAAGCGGGGCTGATTAAAATTCATGATCCATTGAGTCAATCAACTAAGCATCGCAAGTACCTACCACAATGGGCGTAATCTTGTGTGACTAAGGACGTGACAGCTGATCAAGAAAACCAGAAAAATGGCTCTAAATATGGTCATTTTTGTATGTACGCTGTGTGACTGGAAGTAACAGCGGATGATCTTTTGTCTCGGTGTCAGAAGTCTCGGTTTGTGAATAATAGTTGGTAGATAAGATCTAATAACACCATCTGATGTTTATAATATATAATGACACCTATGAACCCAGAACGATTTTTACACCAGCGAGACCCTAATCTCCAGAAAAGTGAAGCGGTTGAAAAAGCAGTTAGCAAGCGAGACCGACTGAACCGTTTTAAAAAGGAAACAGCTGACACTGATTTGTCTGAGGCTGAACTAGAAGCCCTCAAAAAGACACCCAACACCCCCGAAGCTCGAATCGAAGCATACATTTCTCGTCTAGAGAACATTTTCTTGAACGAGACCCCCGAAAGACGAAAGAGAAATCTCGAACTCTTGAGGCCATACATTTATGAAGAGTTCGTTATCAAGAAGGAAGACATACCAGAGAGCTACTGGAATCTTCAGCGAAAAATAGCTCGTGAACGCGGAGAGTCATTTCCAGATGAAATACCTGAGTCTCTCAAAGATGACGCCTATGAGATACTCTCAAGTGATCAAAAAGAATCCCTTGATTATTGGATGGAGTACCTAAGTAGCAGCGACGCCTTGTATGAGTCGTGGTTCAAATTCTTCGTTATGAAGTCAGTCCTTGGTCTGGCTGACTTCGATAAGAAGGAGCATAAGTTCCCAAAGCGCACAAAGTCCACCACTGGACCATTTCCGGACCTTAACCAGGAAGCCCTTGCAACCACGGAAGACTATTTCATCAGACGGCTCTCAGGTGAATCTATTGAAAACCCAATTCCAGAACCAGAGAATCCATACGCCGATGAGCAAAAACCTGTCTCTGATGAAGAGTTCCAAGTCATCCTGTCTTCAGAGAACTTCGCTCGGTATTACGCCTTCACTATTGAGCACGTTGTGGCGGATAGCAAGGAGCTGTGGCCAGAAATTGACGGAGAATGGAAGGTCTTTAGTGAAGGTCAAGAGACAGAGCTCGTTCAGTCTCTTCAAGGTAAAGGTACTGGCTGGTGTACTGCGGGCGTGAATACAGCGACGACTCAGCTCGAAAACGGTGACTTCCATGTCTACTACTCAAAAGATAAACTCGGTGTACCCAGCGTTCCTCGTCTCGCTATTCGTATGGAGTACGATCGAATAGCGGAAGTGCGTGGTGTTGCTCAAGATCAGAATATTGATCCATTCATTGCGCCTATTCTAGAAGAAAAAATGGGTGAGTTTGGTAAACAAGGCGAAGTATATAAGAAAAAAGCTGAAGATATGAGCCGTCTTACCAATCTTGATAATCGCCACCAGAAAGGAGAGGAGCTTTCAAGTGACGATTTACGCTTCCTCTATGAAATGGAAGGTAGTATTAAAAGTTTTGCGCAGTTTGGAGGTAAAGATCCTCGTATTAAAGAGATTGTAGAAACTCGTGACTTCAAAACTGATATGGCAATCATATTTGAAGAACAGGATGATAATCAGCTCGTTAAAGCTATCTTAGATGCTGGGAAGTACCACATCATAAGTAAATTTACTAGTAAGATAAGTGATTTTAGCAACCTCTCTCCTGAAATTGCCGTCCATTTATTGGAGAGTAAAGATGAGCAAATTATACGCGCGGTCAGTAATAATCTAAAGAGTTTTGTAAAATTCGATGGTTATACTACCGTTGCTCTACTTAAGACTGGATTAGACTTCCAAACACTCGGTAATAATCTCGAAAAAATACCGGCGCTAGATTCTGAGCTTGCAGCGCTTCTTCTGAGTGGTGGTAAGAACTGCATGATGTTTTTAGTTACAAATCTTGATAAATTTGAAAGTCTTGACCATCAAGATACCGCGTATCGTTTACTGGATTCTTTTGGAGCTGACGGTGCTGAAATTCTTGCTAGTAACTTTGATAAGTTTTCAGGCCTAGACCAACAAAGTACGATGATGCGTTTAATCGATAGGATTCATAATGGTGCTCCCGTAGGAGCAGCAGCATTCGTAAAAAATATTGATAAGTTTGAAGATCCTTCTGTCGACGTTGCCATCCGTCTCCTTCAGGTAAAAGACAGTGCAGGGAGACTGGTCGGAGATAAATTTTTTGAAGAGATCTCTGAAAGAATATCTGTATTTAATATAGAATTTGCCAAACAGTTACTTGAAATTGACACTAATGGTAAGCAGGACAAACTATTTGGATTCAAGATACTTACTAAATATGTTAATAAATTTGAAAACTTCGATACCGACCTCGCTCTTAGTCTCCTTGAAATAAGAGATAATTCTGATTCTGTTCGTCCTAGAAGGTACGCGGGAGCAGACTTCCTTGCAGAAAATCTAGATAAAATTCAAAATCTCAATGGGGAGTTTGCTCTCCGCCTTCTTGATAAAGCAAATGGAGCTGGCGTCTTAGTTAAGAACATTGATAAATTCAATGATCTTGACCATAGATATATTGTCAATCGTATTCTTGATTCGTCCAGTCAATATGGACTTAGAGCCGTCGCAAACAATCTCGATAAACTAGTTGGGATTGATTTTGAGGACGTTACTTTACACCTACTAGATAAACTGCCTTTTGATTTCAGTTGGGATATTAGTAAACTACAAAATCCGAGTAGTAAAATTGCCCTGAGGCTAATGCATTGTGCAGATACTACGCGGAGAAAATTATCGGAAAATCTAGGTAAGTTCCATGGTCTCGACACTGAATTTGCCATCGCCCTTCTTGAAAGAGATATATATGGGCACGGCTCAGAAGTACTTGCCGAAAACATCGATAAGTTTGAGGGAATAAACTTTAAAGATATCGCTCTACGTATGATCGAAATCAAGGGCCTTATGAATGAGACATACGGCGCCAGCCACTTTGTCAATAACATCGATAAGTTTGAGGGACTTGATACTGATGTCGCCCTGCGTCTTCTTGAAGTAAATGCCGAGTATCTCGCCTTAGTTATTGATAAGTTTGAGGGACTTGATCATCAGGACATAGCGAACCGCTTTATAGATGCGGGCAAAGGTTGGACTCTTCTTAGGCATCTTGATAAGTTCCCAGACCTTAATCATCAAGATATAGCGAACCGACTCATCGAAATGGGACGAGCAGATTTTGTTAGAGAGGGCCTACATTTTCTTAAGGGTCTTTCAGAAGAAACTCTTCGAAGATCGAAACTGCTTGAAAGTAAAATTTCTGCTTATCTTAAAGGGTAGTCAAATAACCGGATTCACAGGAGGTCTTTTAGACGATACCTCAAGTGTGATTCTCTGGTCTAAACATCTCGGCAAACTTTTTCACACAAATAAAAAGATTCATATTTTCAAGATCATGTATATCTACAAACTTGGTATTGATGCATTCGTTTGAAGGGGTGAAATTAAGATGAGCGAGTTCTGTTTCGTACAGTACACACGCTTTCCATTCATTTCTACTGTGTCTTTTTTCAGTTACAAAATATGATGGGTAGTCCGCGATTTTGGTAACTGGTACACCCATTTCTTCTTCAATTTCTCGTGGTAAATCTTCTTGAGGAGTCATCCCGAAATCTAGTCCACCACCCGGTAGGTCCCAGTAGCCTTTGTCGCCTTCACAGAGTAGAAACTTGTCTCTAGTTTCATTGAGTACAAGTGCTTTGATACTAACGCGATAAAAGCAGTCTGGGATTTCAGTCATATCAGAATTATAACAGAGTCATTTTGTGTGATTCTTTGGATCAAATTGTTCTACTAACTCTAGAACTGTTGGTGGAACATTCGTGAGTGATGCAATATCTGCCTTATCTACGAATCTAATTTCGACGCATTCGTCAGATGGTGTGAAATTTAAATGTTCCAACTCTACTTCGTACACTACATTCACTACCCAGAAGTTTGGATCGTCGGTCATTTGGCAGCCGCCTAAGAAATATGAAGGGTAATTGGAGATGTTTGTCGTTTTGATATTCATCTCTTCAAGGATTTCTCTCTGGAGTTCGGGATGAGCCTTCTTGCCCCAATCAAGTCCACCACCCGGCAGGTCCCAAACATCGTTTTCTTGTTTGCAGAGTAAAAATTTGTCCCTAGTCTCGTTTAGGATAAGTGCCTTAACACTAACTCGATAGAAGCGGTTTCGGATTTCTGTCATAGCGGTATCGTATCATATCGGCATGGCCAAAAATCAGCATAGGCTTTAAGGGTTGATCAATTCGCCTCAACAAAAAAGCCGTGCATCCAAAAGGAAACACGGCTTTCTGCTACTCCTTAAACTGCTGAATCAACTTCGAGGCCTCCTGCTTGGTCAGTTCAGGAAGCTCTGCGAAGAACTCCTCTCGTTCGGTCTCATCGGTAATGCTCTGCATCGCTAACTCCCGCAAATACTTCTTCTGGGGCTCTGTGATGGGTTCAGACGGCATTGGAACTGCAACCATAGCCTCGACTTCATCTTGTAATGTCCCGAGGACCTTGGTGGCACGGATTATGGCGTCGGCAACACTGGAATTCACTGCCATATGAACTGCTCGATGTACGTAACGATTATTTTGGTTTAGGACGCTACTTCCATATCCCTGAGCAATGACTCTGCCTTTGGACTTTAGGGTGCAGACAATACTGATAAGACCAGGAATGTGTCGCATGAGGGCTGAGGTTTGCATATCTTCCTCCACCACTGCCTGCAGATCATAGACGCCTAGGCAGCGATGGATTTCCTCACGGGCTGGATGTTTTGCGTTGCGTACATCAAAGGCTTCCTGCGTCACAGGTCGTGTTGGTGTGTATGTATTCATGATGTTGTTATTTGGAAGCTTCCACTTGTCGGCGGTGGAATAAATTAACGACTCTGCGGACCTTCTGCGTCACTCTTCCGTCATCATCCTCGGACTCAATGAAGGTAACGGACTTAAGCGCTTTCTCTCCCTTCTTAATCCTGAAGCCGGCAGCCATCCATGCTGTGGCCGTCATACAATCATGGTATGGGTCAAATGAGGAAGCTACTCGTTTACCCCACCTTTCCTCTATCTGGACCTTGACCATAGCCAATGTCTTCTCCGAACCACGGTAACTGCTACGTGGTCGGTTATCTAATACGTCTGCTGGTGTTCTCATTGTGTTTATTGTTAGCGCCGTACTGAGGTAACCAATACAAAGAAGTGTGGCTATATAAAATCACTACTTCATAACCTAAGTCATAGGAACTAGGGTGTTGCTGAGGGGGTATGGGGAGTGGTTCGGAAACGTTTTGCTATATAAGACACTGGGTATGTATAGGTATGCGAGCCAATTTTTGCTGTGAACGGAACTCATACATAGTTGACAGGACTGGTGTTTTTTCCTGGGTACAGGGATTTTGTACAGTATGAAGCAAGGATACGGAGGACTTGACGGTTGTTTGTGGGACTCAGGCATAATAGTCACCAGATAGTTCTTTCTCTTTAGATACCAAATGAAATATGAAATGCACTTGTCGTTATTTGGACAGGTGGGCAGTCTCGGAGCGTTAATAAAACCCCGATTGATTGTGGCAGTAATGCCGGCTAATACTGGGAGGGTGTGGTACGCGAACTAAAGCGCCGCCTCCTGGAAGCGATTGAAAGCTTTAGATTCTAGGCCCTGATGCGATTTCGACAGCATTCGAAGTTCCTGGGAGTCAGACTGTAACTGAATTGCAGTTTGATTCCCCGGACAGGTGACTTCAGAAGCCTCTGTGTTCGTTTGCCTAAACCTTGCTGGCGAATACACGCATGCGCGGCACGTCAGGGAACTACCCCTCGTCTTGATTGAGTTACGGATACGAGGAGATGCTGGCGAAAAGAAACATTGAAAGTGTGATGCCGACAGTGGCAGGGTAAGTGTATCCCGAGAGAAAACGGAATCAGGTACATAGGCAAAGGTGGTCCCCAATACCGCTTTAGCCCTATCTTGTCCTAAGAGTTTTACATAAAGTTTATAGGGTGGTTATAATAAAATGGAAACAGACTTACGTGGTGTTGCGGAAGAGAGCGAGTGCTGTTACATTGTAGGCATAAAGCACTGCAGCACGGCAAGCACGGAAGCGATGCAACCAGGCAAAGAAGGGAGTGTGATTTTTGGCCCTTTTTGTGTCTGGACGTTTTTCGGAGTATAATAGAAGTAAGAGCTGTATCGCTCGTTGACGCTACGACTTGGCCACAGGCTGATCGTTCGAAGCAAAGCGTATAAAAAATTGTCTGCAAAACGTATAACCATTTTCATAACAGAGTCCGAAGCGTAGAATTTGTATAATAGAAGTCCAAGAAGCGTAGAGAGTGTATAAAATGTCATAAAGAGTAGCTTCATTGCCACACGAGACCCTGATTCGTTCAGGTCTTTATTGTTAGTTTGCGTGGTGTATTTCGGCACCGCACAGCTCGGCGCATCACAAGGTTAAATGGAAGAGATCACACTTGATGAGTTCAGGCTCATTTTGGTGTCCCATCAGATTGAGATACCAGAGGACTTAATAGCCACATTTCGCGATTTAGCGGTCGCCCAAGCTGACACCATCTTGGATTCGTGGATAAAGGAGAAGATGAATAATGATTAAGAAAGAGATAAAATGAAAGTAATGAAAAAGTATGAGCGCCCAAAGACGGCTCTCGCCAGCGCTCGACTGAGCAGCCCTCAACAAATCGCTGGTGGGAGCATGGATAATCAAATCCACATAATCGAGTCCTTTGCAAAGCGTAAGGGCATCCTTTTGCTGTCTGGCGTTGATATAGAGATCGCGTCCGGCGCAAAACGACGCCCAGTTTATGAAGACCATATTCAATACATCAAGGAACATCTTGGTGCAGTGGGATACTACATCATTTACCAGATTGACCGCTTTACGCGTGAGGGCGCATCTACGTATCAGGAAATGAAGAAGGAGCTATCTGAACTGAACGTTGTCCTTGTTGATGCATTTGGCATTATTCAAGAGTCACGCAATATGCAGGAGATGGAGGAGTTGGGGTTTGAAGAGTATGAATGGAGTCATCAGTCTCCCAGCGAAACAACCGAAGCGTTAGAGGCAGAACGGGCTCGCTCAGAACGCAAGACGATTCTTCAGCGCACTATCCCGAAGCAAATTCAATACACACAGCGAGGTTTCCATGTTGGGTGTCCTGATGATGGGTTTGTGAACAAGAAGATTCAGGTTGGTCGAGAGTTGCGCTTTGTTATGTCGCCAGACCCAGAACGAGCCCACTTCTTCAAAAAGATGTTCGAGCTCAGAGCAGAGTGTCGTCTCACTGACCAAGAAATCGTGGACCTCATAAATGAAATGGGCTATCTGTCGAAGATACGCAAGAAGTGGAATAAACGCAAAACTGAGATTATTGGCCAGTCAGGTGGCGTGAAGATGACGGTGAAGCAGATGCATAAAATCTGTGAGCGGTTTTCGTATGCCGGTGTGCTGTGTGAAAAATGGACACATGATAAACCGACCAAGGCGAAGTGGTCTGGTTTAGTTAGTATTGAGACTTGGAATAAGGCAAATCGTGGAAAGGTTCATCTCAAAGAATATCCCGACGGTTCGTTAGGTGTGCTATATAACTACAAAACAGAGCGTCCAGTCTTTCAGCGTCTCCGCTATAACCCAGACTATCCCTTTAAGTGTGTAGTGTGTCCTGAGTGTGGAGAGCCCCTAAAGGGGAGTGCACCAAAAGGTAGGAATACACACTATCCGCAATATCACTGTGCCAGAGGGCATAAGTCCTTCGCTGTATCTCGTGACCAGATGGATGAAACCGTCGAGGAGTTTTTGGCGAAGACTGAATATAGTGAAGAATATATAAAAGTGATTGAGTCGTTGCTGTTGCGGAGGTTGCGCCAGAAGCAGGCAGACATTGTGCAGGAATCAAAGACACTCAACGAACGAGTGGCATTGTTGAAGTCTGAGCAAGAAAAAATGTTGAGGGTGCTTATGGATACAGAAAGTGATGCTGTTAGAAAAATGTTTGAAGCACAACTAGAAGAGAAGCAGGTAGAGATCAAGCGAGCAGAATCATATCGGTTTAGTGTGGATCTTTCAGAAGCGGATGTGCAGGAACTTATCACCTACGCTAGAAAAATAGTGGAATCACCAGAAAAAACGTTGATAGATAAAGATAATCCACTTCGTCAGGAGCAGTTATTCAAGCTGTTTTTCCATAGTCTTCCGACCTACTCAGAACTAGCTAGTGGAACCGCTAAAAAACGCTTTCTTTTCAACCGTAATTGCATAAGCGAAACCCCTCCAGAAGGAGGGGAATCGCACCAAGGGCGGCTACCGGGAATCGAACCCGAACTATCGGTACCACAAACCGATGCACTAACCGTTATACTATAGCCGCCATATATATGTAGCGAGTGGGCTACACGTGCGGGACATACTAGCGGTTTTGGGGTGATTTGTCGAGATGGGTGGAAATGCGCCGTGGCCGAAGGCCACGGCGCATTTGTACAGAAATATGTAATACGATAAGCTGGAAGGATATGGATCACGCTTCTTTTGTACTGACGTTGCTTTATACGCTGGTCATTGGCGCTGGCATCGGCTTTTATGTTGCAAAAATCATTTTCTAGAACGATTGTCCTTGTCGGTCTGGCGTCACTTTGTCTTCCTGGTTCTTTGGGTGCGCAGGAAGTGCATCAAGACTTACATGAAGTCATCAAGGCCGAAGTGCTCGAGGTCGTCTCTGAAGAAGAGAAAGAAATAACAGGAACAGATACGACGACTGCTACGCAAGAAGTGCGAGCAATTTTAAGTGAGGGGGAGAGGGAGGGTGAGGTGGTCAACCTGACGACAGAAGTAGTTCAACTCGAAGAAGGAGATAAGATTTTTGTGAATCGTATGGTCACCATAGACGGAACAGAAACCTTTACCTATGCAGACTTTGAGCGTCGACCGGTACTGGCGTTTCTTATGATTACCTTTGTGGTGATGCTTCTATTCTTTTCACGGTGGCAAGGGCTTCGTGCATTACTCTCGCTTGGTGGAAGTATTGGGGCTATCCTTTTTATCTTGGTGCCTGCGCTGTTGGCTGGTTACAACGCCACCCTCACTACTATCGGTATTTCAGCGGTCATTCTATCGTTTGCATTTTTTGGAACACACGGTATCAATCCACGTTCGATTATCGCGTTTGGTGGTACCTTCGGCACGGTCGTCATTACGAGTCTCGTGGCGTACCCGTCTGTGTATATCATGCGAATGACTGGTTTTAGCGACGACGCGTCCGTGTATCTCAACTTCGCTACCAACGGCCAGCTCGATCTAGTAGGGCTGCTTCTTGGAGGTATTATCATCGGTATCTTGGGGGCGCTCGATGACGTCTCCATCACGCAGGTGTCGGTTGTGGAAGAACTAAAGTCCGCAAATAAAGAGCTGACCTTTAGGGACCTCTATACTCGAGCGAGTGTTGTGGGACGCAATCATATTGGATCGATGGTAAATACGCTAGCACTCGCGTACGCAGCGGTCTCTTTACCGCTCATACTTTTGTATGCAAAGACAGAAAGTTCGTGGCTTGATGTTCTCAATCAAGAGGTGGTAGCAGCGGAGCTTTTGCGTATTATTGTCGGTAGTATGGGACTTATTTTGGCGGTACCAGCTACTACCGCGGTGGCAGCTTGGTACTATCAAAACAGGGAGGTGCACAGTCATGATGGTGGCCATGGACATCATCACCATCATCATTAAAATAGAAGGATTGAAAGCTAAGAAATAAAAGTTATGAAATCATTCATGAAGGAATTTAAGGCGTTTGCGATGAAAGGCAATGTCATGGATCTTGCGGTAGCGGTGGTTATTGGTGGAGCATTTGGGAAGATTGTGACCTCACTCGTTGATAACATCATTACGCCAGCCATCGGACTCTTTATGGGAGGGGTAGATTTTTCGGGGTACTCACATCAAGTGGGAGACGCAGTAATCACGTACGGAAAATTCGTTCAGTCGGTAGTTGACTTCATTATTGTTGCACTCGTTATCTTCCTTGTCGTGAAGGCTATGAACAAAGCAAAGGTGGCACTTGAGCGTGACGGTGGAGAGAAGGAGGAGAAGTCAAAAGAGCCAGCTGAGGAGATTGTGCTTCTGCGCGAGATTCGTGACAGCTTGAAGAAGTAGGGAAGAGAAAAGCACCGCGGGGACCTTTGGTCCCCGCGGTGCTTTTCGTACCACGAAACACTTTCAAACCCTTGAAAATCTAGCCAAAAAGCAAAACTATTTTGTAGCTATACTGTCCCCAGAAACCCTGTGGATAGCGAACGAAAAATAGCCCTCGTTTGGCGTCAACAAAATAGCCAATCGGGAAGTTGCGGTGGTATAGTAAACAAATCACACGAGGTCTCGTGTGTCGGAGGTAAGACACACAACTTTTTCTGAGTTCGGAATGCCATTTTCAGGGATGGTGGTGTGTTAGTCGCGACCTTACATTTATCGCTCGTGAACCTAATTGTGCTTCAGCTCGGCTAAAGCGATCTTCCACCAATTACGTTCGTGCGCGATGCGTATCATTTTTACCAGCGTAGATATAAGTATGAACATCGAAACAATTCGAAAGCGCGACGGCTCAACCCGGCCTTTCGATATTAGTAAAATTGAAAGCGCGATTGCAAAAGCTCTTGCCGAAACCGGCGAGGGGAATCGTGACATGGCAAAAGAAGTGGCCGAGCTCGCTCTGCAAAAGGTAATTGCTATGTGTGTACAGGCTGGTACTGCTGAAGCTGGAAGTGAACTTGCCAATAAGTGTATCGACGGAAGTCCTGCTGTGGAAGAAATCCAAGACCTCGTCGAACAGGCGCTCATGGAGAAAGGATTCTTCACAACCGCTAAGGCCTACATCATCTACCGAAATGAACGCAAGAAGCTTCGCGAACGCGACATTTTCGCCAAGCGTCAAAACTTCAAGCCGTACGAATACCCAGAGCTCTATGAGTACACCACTGCCGTGCGTCACTCATACTGGGTGCACACCGAGTTCAACTTCACGTCTGACGTTCAGGATTTTCATGTCAATGTGAACGCAGTAGAGCGAAGCGCTATTAAGAACGCAATGCTCGCCATTGCGCAAATTGAGGTCGCAGTTAAAACCTTCTGGGGCGATATTTACAAGAAGATGCCAAAGCCAGAAATTGGCGCAGTGGGCGCCACCTTCTCAGAATCAGAGGTACGTCACGCTGATGCGTATGCACACCTCCTTGAAATCCTTGGTCTCAACGACGAGTTCCGTAAGATTAAGGAAATCCCAGTGATTCAAGAGCGAATGGACTACCTTGAAAAAGTCATCGACCTTTCACGCACACAGGAAAATAGGGACTACTTCCAGTCAGTGATGCTCTTCTCACTCTTTGTGGAGCACGTATCACTCTTCTCACAGTTCCTTATCATGATGTCGTTTAATAAGCATCGTAATCTCTTCAAAGGTATCTCAAATGCTGTGGAAGCAACCTCAAAGGAAGAGAATCTCCATGGCATGTTTGGCATCGACGTCATCAACATCATCAAGAGCGAACATCCAGAATGGTTTGATGAGGAGTGTCGCAATAAAGTCGTGACTGCGTGTCGCGAAGCCTACGAAGCAGAGAGCAAGATTGTCGACTGGATTTACGAAGCAGGAGAACTCCCATTCTTGCCAGCTGCCAATGTAAAAGAATTCATCAAGCACCGCTTCAATAACTCGCTCGCTTCAATCGGTATGCCACGCATCTTTGAAGTAAGTGACGCACTCCTTGAAGAAACTGATTGGTTTGACGCTGAAGTTATCGCCACCAAACACGTCGACTTCTTCAATAAGCGCTCAATCAACTACAACAAAAGATCAGCTTCGGTCACCTCAGACGATTTGTTTTAAAATCACCAATTTCTTTGTTGAACTTCGTACATTCGACATTCACCGTACAGCAAGTACGACTCATGTCTCATGACTCGTTCGCCTCGAAATTGAAGATTTTAAAGACAAATCGTGAATCAAAGAAAGATAGAGTATAATGTCGCGAACATTATTTAGCATAAACAGAAACACCGATTATGGAACCATGGTACTGGCTCAATGAAAACAGTCGCGGCTTTCTCGCCCGAGGCTACCTCGCCCCAGGACAGACAGCAGAAGAACGCATCCGCGTTATTGCGGAAGCTGCCGAGAAGCACCTCAAGCAAGAGGGCTTTGCGGATAAATTTGTAGACTACATGTCACGCGGCTGGATTTCACTGGCTTCACCAGTGTGGTCCAACTTCGGGATTTCTAAAGGACTGCCAATTAGCTGTTTCGGGTCATACCTCGACGACAATATGGGTAACATCCTTTATACCAACGCGGAGGTTGGCATGATGAGTAAGTACGGCGGTGGTTGTTCTGGCTACTTTGGTGCACTTCGCCCGCGCGGCGCGTCGATTGGAAACGACAACGGCTACTCATCGGGAGCGGTTCATTTCATGCAACTCTTTGAGACGCTCGTTGTAGTGGTCTCTCAAGGCTCCGTGCGTCGTGGGCACTTCTCACCGTACCTCCCGGTAGAACATAGCGACATCATGGAGTTCCTAGATATTGGTACTGAAGGGAACCCGATCCAGAAGCTCACTCATGGTGTGACGGTAGGGGACGAGTGGATGGAGTCGATGATTGCAGGCGATGAGGCTAAGCGCAAGATTTGGGCTCGCATCATTCAGCGTCGTGGAGAAATGGGGTATCCATACATCATGTTCAGCGACACCGCTAATAAGAACACTGTCGATGTCTA
>JBDLTL010000019.1:0-21570 GCA_039799085.1 Candidatus Parcubacteria bacterium
TATTTGTTTTTTTAAAAAACTCGCTTGCTCCCTCCCACCCCCCCCGGGGGGCCCCCCCCCCCCCCCCCCCGCCGCTTTTCACAAGTTGGATTACTTTACTGAATCCTTGAGAGCCTTAGCAGCTCGGAACTTTGGCACGCGCATTGCAGCTACGGTTACAGTTTCTCCAGTGCGTGGGTTGCGAGCTTCACGCTTTGCGCGCAACTTTGCTTCGAAGATACCGAATCCAGCAACTGATACCTGAGTACCATCCTTAAGAGCTTTTTCGATACTATCGAAAACAGTGTCTACTGCACGTTCAGCGTCTGCCTTAGTGCTGCCGAGTACTTCGTGTACCTTGCTGATGATATCTGCTTTATTCATATTATTCAGAAATTAATTTTTACGGCGATTAACTTTTGTATGAGCGATTGCTCGCACGTGCCTAAAAATGGCTGAAGTTATTATATAGCAACGCTTTTCTAATGCCACGACTACACATGTTTATATTTTTATGTCCTAATGATATCGCTAATCTCTTTGTAGTGTATGATACGACGCATGAAAATCGGTGTTATGGGTGCTCGAGGAAGCTTCTCTGAACAAGCTGGCGAGACGTATCTTATGAAGGAAAGTATCGCTGGAGAGGTGCTCCCTCTCGTGTCAGCAGAAAACGTTTTGACGGCTCTAAATAAGGGTGAAATTGATAGAGGAATCTTCCCAATCGAAAATAGCAATGGCGGTATTGTGATAGAAGCCGTGTACGCGATGGCTAAGCATAATTTCGATATAGAGCAGATGTTTGAGCTCGATATTCACCACATGCTTTTGGTAAAGCCAGGAGTTACTGCTTCACATATCAACACCATTTCTTCTCATGATCAAGCTTTAAAGCAGTGTCGGATGTACATCAAACGTACTTGGCCAGAGTGCGACATTGTGCCGTATGCTGACACCGCAAAAGCAGCAGAGGACTTAGCAGCTGGAATTCTTCCAGATACAACCGCAGTGATTGCGCCTCGCCAGGCAGCTGAACTTTATAGTCTTCAGATTCTTGAAGAATCCATTCAAGATTTGAAATTCAACTATACAGTGTTTGTGGTGGCAAAGAGAAGGGAGGGATAAAAAAGCCCCGCGCCTACAGCGCGGGGTTTTCTTTTAGCGGATGCTATCGAGCGTAACTGATGACTCTTGTCTCACGAATAACATGGACTTTGATTTCTCCGGGGTAACGGAGACGTTCCTCGATGTTTGTAGCAATCGTGCGCGCAAGCGCATTTGTCTCAAGATCGTTTAGTTCACTTGGATTAACGAGGACGCGGATTTCACGACCAGCAGCAATCGCAAACGCACGTTCTACTCCCTCAAGAGCGGTAGCGATTCCTTCAAGGTCAGAAAGGCGCTTGATGTAGTTCTCGATTGAGTCACGTCGTGCGCCTGGGCGACCACCTGAGATGGCGTCAGCCACCTGCACAATGATACTTTCTGGTGTTTCGTACGGGTACTCTTCGTGGTGGGCACGCATAGCGAGAATGACTTTATTATCAACGCCATATTTCTCAAGAATCCGGATACCGATTTCTACGTGAGTACCGGCTACTTCATGACTAACACACTTACCGATGTCGTGGAGAAGGGCGCCAGCACGAGCAATACCGACATCTGCGCCAACTTCTTCAGCAATCATCGCTGCAATGTGTGACATCTCAACTGAGTGCCAGAGAACATTTTGACCATAGCTAGTGCGGAAGTGAAGTCGACCGAGAATCATGACGAGGTCAGGATGAAGGTTTGGTACCTTGGCTTCATAAGTGGCTTTTTCACCCATAGCTTTCACCGTCTTCGCGACTTCATTGCGAGCTTTTTCTACGCATTCCTCAATTTTGGCTGGTTGGATACGGCCATCTTTTATGAGTATCTCAAGCGCAACGCGAGCAATCTCGCGACGGATTGGGTCAAAGCTTGAGAGAACGATGTATCCCGGAGATTCGTCGATGAGAACGTCGACACCAGTAGCTCGCTCGAAGGCACGGACGTTTCGACCTTCTTTTCCGATAACCTTACCTTTAATATCGTCACTTGGAATCTCAACGTGGGCCGTCATGACATTTGAAGGTACGTTGTTGCCGACACGGTGAATGGCGGCGAGAAGAATGTTGTTGGCCTTCTCCTCAAACGCTTCTTCTCCCATGCGGTCGAGCTTTTGGATTCGTGAGAGGAGATCACTTGCGTGTTCAGTTTCGGCTTTCTTTACAATTTCTGCAACTGCTTGCTCTTTTGAGAGTCCGGCGACTTCCTCATATTTCTTCTCAATCTCTAGTTGTCTCTCGTCGATGCGAGCTTTGATTGATTTGATTTCGTCGATTTTTGCCTGGAGAGACTCTTTTTGGGAGTCCATATCCATCTGGCGGTTGTCGAGGAATTCTTCTCGTTTAACAAGGTGAGCTTCTTTTTGTTCTAGCTTTTCTTCGTGATGTTTCTGGGTTTTCTTGGCTTCTTGCAAAGTTGCTTCTGCCTTTTCTTCTGCTTTTTCAACGATAATTATCGCTTTTTGTTCGGCCTCGAGTTCTCGTTCCTTAATCAGTAGTTCGAGTGAAGATTTTTTTGACAGGGCGTGGAGGTAGCGACCATAGTATCCGGTTCCGGCGCCGATGAATAATGCAAGTGCCAACGTAACCAAAAATACTTCTGGTGGCATACGTTTGACAGGTTAATTCGTAACGGTTGTACGTATGCACTGTACTAGAGATTTTTGGGTTTGTAAAACAAAACAGCGGGGGCGCCTTCGGCGCCCCCGCTGTTTTCATTGCTACTTGTAGATAGCATCAACGATGCCGTAGGCAAGAGCTTCTTCTGAGTCCATGAAGAAGTCGCGGTCGACGTCTTGCTCAATCTTCGTGAGCTTCTGTCCGGTGGCCTTCGCAAGCATCTTGTTGAGTTTGTCGCGAGTTTTCAAGATGTGTTTCGCAGTGATATCGATATCAGACGCTTGCCCGTACGCTCCACCTGATGGCTGGTGAATCATTACTTCAGCGTTTGGAAGTACAAAGCGCTTACCCTTTGCTCCTTGAGAGAGGATGAGTGAGCCCATTGAAGCAGCCATTCCTACACAGACGGTCGCGACTGGCGGTTTGATGTGGTGCATCGTGTCGATAATAGAGAGTCCAGCTGTGACGCTTCCACCTGGAGAGTTGATGTAGAGGAAGATATCCTTCTTTGGATCTTCTGCCTCAAGGAAGAGTAGCTGAGCCACAATCAGATTTGCCATGTAGTCCTCAATCGGTCCGGTTACAAAGATGATTCGCTCTTTAAGAAGGCGAGAGAAGATATCAAAGGCACGCTCACCGCCCTGGGTTTTTTCAATCACCATTGGCACGAGCTGTGCGCTTGGCGCAGTTGTTTGTTTGTTGGTAAGTTCCATATCAATTTCAAATTTTAGAGTACCTGCGTATGCTATCAGAAAGTCGTATAAAAAAGCAAAGGGAGAGCCGAACGATTTTGTCGTTCGGCTCAAGTTTCTGCTAAAAGAGCAAGCATGTGCTCCTTAAAACAGCTTTGATATGCGGGGTGAAAATCTGGTAGCCAAAGAAGATCGTCGATAGAAAATACACGTGCTTCTTCGTATTCCATACTTAGGGGTACCAGACCTCGGAAGGAAGGAATTTCCGAAAAGAAAAATGTTTGTTGTAATGACCCATGTTGCTAGTCAGCACATGGGTAGTGAAACGTTTTTTAATCCAGAGACCTGTTTCTTCATGGACTTCTCGCACGAGAGTCTCGATTGGTGTTTCGCCACGAAGTTTCTTGCCGAAAGGTTTAGTGAGTTGCTTTTTTCCTCCTGGGAATTTCCAGAGAGGACTCGGTCTCCGCTGATCGCGGATTAGCACAACGCTGTTGTCTGGCCCTCGGATGAAGGCAGATGCGTGAAAGTCGCCTTCATCTTTTTGCATTTCAACCTCCTGTGAAAGAGCAGTTTAACCATATAGTGGAGGATTGTGCAGTATTGTCAATAAAAAACGCACAGAGCCTTGGCCTGTGCGTTTTTAATTAATATGACTCAAGCTTCTTCAGCACTTCTTCATTGAGGAGTACTGAGGCTACATAGATGCGTACGCGGTATGGGTCGGCTTCTTTGAAGCGCTCAAGAAGTATCTTTGTCTGCTCTTCAATCTTTTCTACGTCTGGAGTGAGTTTTTCAGCTTTTGCAATTTCGTTGAGAACGAGCTGGAGCTTGGCGCGCTTTATAGCGGCTGGCTCCCATTCTTTTTCCATATCCTCTTTTGTTTTGTTGATATGAGTGAGATAGTCCTCCATCTTGAGGTTTGCTCGATCAAGATCTTCTTGCATTTGCGCAAACATCTGGCTAATTTCAGATTCGATGAGAATTTTTGGAAGAGTTATTTCTGTTGCATCGACAATCTTGTCGGTGATTTCTCCACGGTGCTTAGCGACATTTTCATTCTTCTTTTCAAACTCTAGGTGTTCGCGGAGCTTGGCTTTCAAGTCGTCAACTCCTGTGAATTGACCAGGCTGCCCAAGACTCTGTGCAACTTCGTCGGTAAGCTCTGGAATGACAAGCTTACTCTCCAAATCTTCTTCAGACTGAATTGCATCTTCTTCAGATACTTGAGCTTTTGACTGAAGACGTTCGTACGCAGCCTTTTGTCGGAGAATGTCGTTAATTTTTTCTACGATTTCTTCATCAGTCACATCGTCTGATGGACGATTCTGGTTCACTTCTTTTGCGAGCGCGTCGTACTTTGGGAGTGCGAAAGTCGGGATGATAGCTACTGTCGCAGTAAATCCAAGGGGGTTTCCGGGTGCAATCTTCGTAATTTCAATCTTTGGATGACCGATAGCTTGGATGTCGTGCTCTTCTAATATATGTGGGTAGGCATGTGCAATGGCTCGCTCTGCCATCTCGGCGAGAATGGCCATCTCACCAAGGCGCTTCTCAAGTACGTTTTGTGGGACATGCCCTTTCCGAAAGCCGTCAATTTCGACATTGCGACCGAGGTCAACAATTGCCGCAGTTCGTTCAGTCTCAAGCTCAACGTAAGGAAGCTCGCCAGAGATTTTTATCTCTGATTCGGGAAGCTGTTCAATAGTAAAGGCAGTTTTAAAATTAACGTGATGATGGTGTTCCATAGTGGCGTCAGTGTACGGAATTACAGAAAATTTGCAAATGAAAAGCCCTCATAAGACAAATGTCCGAGGGCTGGTCGACGGGAGATGTGCCTAAGCGCATCTCCCGCCAAGGCTGGAGTGATAGGGCTCACCGATTCGGGGTCGGCGAGCGGCGAAGAACAAGTCCAGTATTGCAGTGAGCGTTACGGACATTTGTGAGTCTATCATTTCTTTCCATAGCTGCAAATAACGTTTTCCTACATAAGTAAAAATCCCCAACATCGAGGGATGTGGGGATGAAATGCGTGGTTTGGGGGTCGGCACGGAGACCGTTGTACCGACCCCCGCCCGGGGTGCGTTTGAGGGAGGGTAGCCCTTACGCACCATTACTATAATACGAAATATAAGAAAAGTAAAGTACCGTAGGACCTTGTAATATAAGACTTATTTAAACCAAAAGACGGCGAGCGCAAGCGCTCGCCGTCTTTTGTGAAGGATATCCCCTAAGGAGTAGTTGGTTCCTCCACCAATGCTGCGTCAAGTTCGGCCTCAATTGCATCGAGTTCAGCGTCGAGAGAGTCGAGATTTGTGCCCTCGATATCGGCCTCAATAGCAGGCACTTCGTCTGAAGTACTTACAACACCATATGCTTCAGCTTGTGCTTCTGCGGTAGTACTTTCCGGTTCGTTATTTTGCTCTGCTGTTGGGCGAAGGACGGTCGGAACAATTACCGGGGAATCTTTGCCTAGCATAGAAAACCAATAGAACATGCCACCAAGTACAGCGAGAAGTAGTGCAACAAGCAAAATAAGAATCGGGCCGTTCGTTACACTTTCCGGTTCGTATGCGTGCTGCTCCGGAAGCTTCATCGGTTCGTCCTTTAGATTTGGAAGGGGTGAGGTTTCTTTGTTCATACTATTTATTGAGTTGTTACGCTAGTGGTGGCGGTTTCGGTCACTGTCTGCGAGGATCCCTTGAGAGTAATAATGGTATTTCGAAGTTCGCCATGGGCTATTTTGATAGCGTCACGAGCGCTGATGAACTTTGCTCGAACACTTTTCCATTTGGTGCGTGGATCAGTTGAGCCAAGAGCTTCTGTTACAGCTTCATCAATATCTGCCATGTGCTCCTTAGCCTCATCAAGTGAACGCTGTGCCGAATTAAGTGACGTTCGTGCTGCGCTCACATCATATCCAGCTGATGCTTGCTTCTCAATACGAGCTGTCAGACGGTCAATGATGTTTTGCATGCGAGCGATGATGCCGTCAAAGCGATTGCTGATATTGGCAGCAAGATTGGTGATGCGTTCTTGAACTCGTCTATCAAGAGCCGATTCTGGTCCTTGGATTTGTTCCTGTACGGCACCGCCAATGTCAGTGACGTTTTCAATCACGGTAGAGAAGAATCCTCCGTCTGATTCGGTACTACTAGCTGTGGTGCTGGCAGTGTTTGTCTGCGCAAGAGCAACATGAGACGAAAGAAGAAGTGTGAGGGCTGCTGAAGAAATGTAGAGACGTTTCATACAAGAAGCGGTTATCCAATAATGCCGAAAAAAGAAATGGCGCTTGGTAGATTGTACTCTACCAAGCGCCATTTCACAAAATCATTTATTTCTTCGCTTCGTACATTTCACGACTGCGAGTGAAGGCTGCTTTTGCTTCGTCAGCTCCAAGCCACTTTCCAACTTCTACACTTTTGTTTTGTACTTTCTTGTACGTTTCAAAGAAGTGCGTCGCTTCTTTGATGAAGTGCTTATTGACGTCTGCAAGGTCACGGACCTCTTCAAAGCGAGGATCGTCGACTGGTACAGCGAGTACCTTGTCGTCACGGTCACCACCATCAACCATCTCCATAATTGCTACCGGGCGAGCCTTTACGAGAATACCTGGAGCAAGCGGGTAGGTGGTGAGGAGTACAACGTCGAGTGCATCGCCGTCATCAAAGAGCGTCTGCGGCACAAAACCGTAGTCAAACGGGTAGTCTTGTGCGGTATGCATCACGCGGTCAAGAGCAATGATGCCAGTGTCTTTATCAATTTCGTACTTGTTCTTTGAGAACTTTGGAATTTCAACAATAACGTTCATTTCTTCAGCCGTTCCAGCTGGGATGTCGTGTAGAAGGTTCATATATATGTAAATTAAGTTCTCGTATCCTACCGCAGGAAAGCGAAAACGAAAAGGCCGATTTCCTATCTGGGTGTAGAGCGGGTTTTTTAAAAAGTGAGGAGTATAATAATCATAATGAATCACGAACAATTCGCATCATCAGAAATGCCAGTAAATTCTTCCCCAAGGATTGGAGAGAAAATGTTTGCCAACATGATTCAGATCAGATTGGGGCAAATTGCCTACGAAGCAACCCATGGAGAGGTACCAGATATGAAAAATCATGAGGTAAAAAATGCCGTTCTTATGGAGTGGGCAGATAAGTATGCCGCCCCGTTCAGGGAATATCTCAACAATCATCCACAAGAAACTCTTGATATAGATGATGAGGAAGCATTATTCCGTCTCTTCGAAAAGTTGACTCCAGAACAGGAGATAGCCCACTAAAATTCGCGGCGAGGAGGTTTTTCTAGACGAAGGAGACTCTCGTGTCAAAGAAGAAAAAGACCAGGAATCCCGTAGCGGGAGTACTGGCTCAGCCTTACTTTAAAAAGAAGGTGGTCAAAAACAAAAAAGTATATTCTCGAAAAGGGAATTCTCGAGCCGTCTGTGATGATTCATACGACGGCTCTTATTGTAGGTGATTTTTTAGTCCCAAACCGTGTTTTCTTGTTACAGAGTAAAAATTTATTCATTGAGTACAAGCACTTTGATATTTACGAGATAAAAGCAGTTTGGGATTTCGGCCATGAGGGTATTGGGCAAAAACAGCGGGGCGCCGAAGGCGCCCCGCTGTTTTGTTTCGTCACTTTGATACGTGATTACTCCACTTCTCGTTCTGCTTCTTCTGGAGTGTCTGTTTGTTCGTCTGCTTCCTCAGAGTCGTCAGCTACATCTCTGTCAGCGGTGTCATTTTCTTCATTGAGGATTTCATCGAGGTCTTCTTTGGTGGTAGTAGCGTCTTCGTTTTCAAGGACATCTTCGTCAGCTCCAAATTCATCATCAGTGTCTGCTTCGAGGTCTACTTTACCGTCTGCATCAGCTGCTGCGAGCTCCGCGCCAGTCTTCTGTGAAGTGATATCGATTTTCCAACCAGTGAGCTTAGCAGCAAGACGAACGTTCTGTCCACCACGACCAATCGCGAGTGACTGCTGGTCTGGTGAAACTTCTACTTCAACATGACCACGAACTTCTTCGGTAGGTTCTTCAATAACACGAATGTTCATGACTTCCGCTGGTGAGAGAGCGTCTTCGATGAAGGTGATTGGGTCTTCAGACCATTCAATAATGTCGATTTTTTCGCCGCCGAGTTCACTCATGACAGTCGATACACGAACACCGCGCTGACCGACGAGAGAACCAACAGGGTCAATGTGAGCGTCGTTTGCGTAGACAGCAATCTTAGAGCGGCCACCAGCTTCACGAGCGATAGCTTTTACTTCAACAACACCTGATTGGAGCTCTGGAGCTTCGACACCAAAGAGGTGTACGAGGAAATCAGGGTGTGAGCGAGAGAGTTTGAGGAAAATACCACGTGGTGTTTCTTCTACTGCGAGGAGAAGAGCACGAATGCGCTCACCTGGTTTGAAACGTTCGCCAGGAATCTGCTCTTCGTACGGCATGATGGCAGTTACACGACCGAGGTCTACGTAGAGATTGCCACGTTCAAAGCGCTGTACAAAACCAATGACGATGTCACCAGCCTTCTGACCGAATTCCGCGAGCGCAGAGTCTTTTTCAGCTTCACGAATCTTCTGCATGATGACTTGCTTTGCAGTCTGAGCAGCGATACGACCGAAGTCGTCTTTTGATTCGAGAGGGAAGGTGAGTTCGTCGCCGATTTGTGCGTCGCGCTTAATCATCTTGGCTGTTGAGAGCATGATGTGCTTCTCTTCATCAAAACGAATCTTCTTCTCACCTTCTTCGTCTTCCACTTCTTCCTCCTCAGGCTCTTCTTCACCATCTTCGAGCTCGGGCTTCAACATACTTTCGTCGACAACAATCTTCACCTGATTGAAAACAGTATCTCCACCATCAAGATCAAATTTACAGGTAATAATCTGGCCACGCTTACCAAATTCCTTTTTGTACGCAGTTGCAAGAGATTGTTCAATCGCATCAATCATGCGCTCGCGCGGGATGCCACGCTCTTCTTCCATTTCGCCGAGAACGGCGTTGATTACTTTTAAGTCAAACATAATAAAGCTTTATTTTTAATGGTATTTCGCTCATTCTCTAACGAAGACTGCTCGGCCGAAGGCCGAGCAGTCAAAGTCAGAGAAAGATATCAGTAGTGTACTAAATATATATGTATTGTCAAAATATCTGTTAGAGATTATTGACAAATCTATATAATTATGATATTATATAAAAACAAGGCTGCATAGTGTGGCCAAGGTTCAGGAGAAAGAAATGAGGTTCCTTTCCATAAATTCCGCCATTCTCGCTCTCGGCGTAGCGGGGGCGCTCTGCCTACCTAGTCAGGCGGACGCCAAGGCATCTGACCCAATCGGCGATATCATCCGAACTCACGAGAGTGGTCAGGTGATCAAGTACCATTCCCGCCCGACAAAAACTGTGTCCAAACTTGCTTATGTAGAAGTCATGCGTATCGCACTGGCTGCACAAGCGGCAGCCGAAGACTTTCGTCGTGCGGAGAACGAAGTAAGGAGGCCGACAGTCGCCATGGCCTTCGCCGATTTCAGTCGATGACGGTCTGCGGTACAGCCCGCAACACAAGGAAGCTTTGCTTCCTTGTGTTGCGGGCTTCTTTGTATTTATCCTCTTTGAATCCACACATATATCTATGCATCGAATGGTATACTGATACGAACGGGAGGTTATTAGTTCCTAGGTTCTTATTGTCGTGCGAATTCAAGACGAACAACTCAAGCGATTTATTCTCGACGCAGGTCTTATTACCAAGACCGACATTGCTGCTGCCGAAAAGGTAGCCAAGGAAGAGAAGCGCTCACTGGCTGAAGCACTTATTGCGCATGGTCATATGACTGAAGACGATATGCGTCGGGTTGAATCATACGTTCTTGGTATTCCGTTTGTCTCACTCAAGGACCTCAAGATAGACTTCGAAACCCTTACGCTCATTCCGGAACCAGTCGCGCGCAATCACAATATTATTGCCTACAAGAAGAATACTGATTCACTTGAAGTAGCCATGCTCGATACAGCTGATCTCCCAGCTATTGACTTCATCAAGAAGAAGGTGGGTCTTCGAATTCAGCCGCGTTTGACTGATACAGAGTCAATGCGCATGGCACTTCGACAGTACCAGAAAAACCTCCAAGATGAGTTCGGTGACATCATCATGAAGGATGCTTCGAGTCTCAAGGTGCTTTCTGACGAGAATGGTGAGGAGATGAGCGAGAGTGATCTTAAGAAAGCTGCTGAAGACCTTCCGGTTGTTCGTATCGTTGATACGCTTCTTCGTCACGCGATTATTCAGGGAGCATCAGATATTCATATTGAGCCTCTCGAAGGCGAGGTGATTGTGCGCTATCGAATCGATGGTATTTTGAGTGATGCGATGAAGCTGCCAAAGATTGCTGCCGACAGTGTGGCTGCACGTATCAAGGTGCTTTCCAATCTCAAGCTTGACCAAAAGCGACTCCCTCAAGATGGTCGTTTCAAGATGGAGATGGATGGCCAGAAGGTGGCATTCCGCGTATCGATGCTCCCTATCTTTTTTGGTGAGAAAATCGTTATGCGTCTCTTGCGTGAGAACCGCAGTGGCTTTTCACTCGAAGGTATTGGTTTCCATGGTGGTACGCTTGAGCGTATCCATAAAGCCACAAGAGCAACAACGGGAATTATTTTGGTTACTGGTCCGACTGGTTCGGGTAAGTCGACAACGCTCTATACTATTCTCGACCTTCTCAATACTCCTGAGGTAAATATTTCTACCATTGAAGACCCGATTGAATATCAGATGGCTCGCGTCAATCAGTCACAGGTAAAGCCAGAGATTGGTTTTACATTTGCGGCTGGACTTCGAGCACTCATGCGTCAGGATCCGGATGTGATTATGGTGGGAGAAATTCGTGATGAAGAGACCGCCAGTCTTGCTATCAACGCCGCGCTTACGGGACACCTCGTGCTCGCTACTCTCCACACCAACTCCGCTTCAGGCACAGTGGCACGTCTCCTTGATATGGGTGCAGAATCATTCTTGTTGGTATCAACCTTGCGCGTAGCGGTGGGGCAACGTCTTGTTCGAAAGCTTGCAAGTGACCGACAGCCGTACATCCTCACAAAGGCAGAACGAGATGAGCTTGCAGAAAAGGTAAATCTTGATGCTGTGCTTAAGGCGCTTAAGAATGAAAAGATCGTAAAAGAAGATGCGACATGGAATGACATTCCGTTCTATCATCCAACTGAAAATGGAGAAACAGAAGACGGATACCATGGACGTATGGGTATTCATGAGGTGCTTGAAATGTCACCAACACTTAAAGATATGGTGATGGCAGAAAAAACAGGTGACGATATCGAAACGCAAGCTCGCAAAGAGGGAATGCTTACGATGATTGAGGACGGCATCTTCAAAGCTGCACAAGGATTCACGACTATTGAGGAAGTGCTCCGTGTTATAAATGAATAGTACCTATGCCAGTTTTCACCTATCACGGCGAAGATAAAGAAGGAAAAAAAGTTTCTAATACTGTTACTGTCACTGACCGTTTCGCGGTATACGCAATTGCGCGTGAACAGGGACACTCAGTCTCTTCCATTGATGAAGGTTCTGCGCTTGTTATGAAGCGCATCTTCAATATGGAGCGCATCAACTACTTCCTCAGCCGAGTGAAACAAGATGAACTCGTAATGGTGACACGCAACCTCGGCTCAATGCTCAAAGCGGGACTCACTGTCTCTCGAGCACTCACTGTGATTGAGCGTCAGAGTAAAAATCCTCGTCTTAAGGGAGTAGTTAAGCGCATCATTGAGCGTATCAATCAAGGCGATCAGTTCAATCAGGCACTTCTTGAATTCCCAGAGGTATTCGACAATCTCTACATTTCGATGGTGAAAGCAGGAGAAGAGAGTGGGGGTCTGGCTGAGTCACTAAAGACACTGGCGATTCAGATGGAGCGAGCGAGTAATCTCACCAAAAAGATTAAGGGGGCCATGATCTATCCGGCAATTGTTATTACTGTGATGATGGGTATTGGTATCCTTATGATGATTTACGTGATGCCGCAAATCACCGGTGTCTTTAAAGGAATGGGCAAAGAGCTTCCACTTACGACGAAGCTTATCATCGGCGCAAGTGACTTCATGGTGAATTACACCATCTGGGTACTTTTAGGAATCGTTTCCTTTGTGGCGGGTATGGTGGCTTTTGTTCGTTCAAAGATTGGCAAGATTGTTACTTCTTGGCTAGTGGTCCGACTTCCTGTCATTGGTGTAATGGCGAAGGAGACGAATGCTGCTCGCACTGCGCGCACACTCTCGTCGCTTCTTGGTTCTGGTGTTGATGTGATTCGTTCGATTGAGATTACTGAAGAAGTGCTCCAGAACGTGTTTTATAAAAAAATTATTCGCGAAGCGCGAGTGCGTGTTGAAAAGGGAACTGCACTCTCTGAGGTGTTTGTAGAAAGAAGTGACCTCTATCCAATTCTTGTGGGAGAAATGATTCTTGTGGGAGAAGAAACAGGACAGATTGCTGGTATGCTCGGAGAACTTGCAGTGTATTACGAAACTGAAGTAGAGCGAAAGACCAAAGACCTTTCGACGATTATTGAACCGCTCCTTATGGTGGTTATTGGTGGTGGTGTTGGCTTCTTTGCTATGGCACTGATTGCTCCTATTTACTCGATCGGAGATGCTATTGGATAGAGTATGAAAGCCTTTCGTACAGGATTCACCATAGTTGAACTTCTCGTCTCTATGGCAGTTATTGTCATTATCACGGGAATATCAGTCGCTGGGTTTCAGAATTACGCTCGCTACCAACGGTATGATCAGGAGGTTGCAACACTGCGCGCAACAATTGCTGACGCAAAAGTATCTGCGCGAGTATCAGAGGGAGGAGTGTCTCACGGAGTGAAATTTTTGAGTGATCGTATTGTTGTGTTTGAGGGGGCAACATACTCCGCCGTTGACCCAACAAACGAAGAGACCGTTTTTAGTACTATTACGCTCACCAATACTCTCTCTGGTGGAGGAAGTGAAGTGGTCTTCGAGACTCGTACAGGATTGCCGTCGGTTTCAGGTACTGTCACTGCAACAGGTATCTATCATTCGGGAACAACTAACGTCGAGATTACTGAAGCTGGTGTTATACAATAGAGCTACTATGGTTCGAGCAACTCGTGAATCCGGCGTTACCTTGATTGAGGTGATAGTTGGTGTGTCTGTCATCAGTGCACTCTTGGTGGCGATTGGACTTTCCATAACTGCATACATGGACGCTCGAGAGAATCTCCTCACGCGAACAAAAGCTATGTATCTTGCTGAAGAAGGGTACGAGATAATTCGTGCACTCCGCGATAATGACTGGAATACTATCGACGCGATTGCTGTCGATACTACACAGTATCTTGATGTGAGTCCGGCGAGTGTCGGGGTAGGCGTTTCTCCGGAAATAATTGATAGTGAATACCGCCGCTCATTTATTGTACGAGAAGTGTATCGCAATGGGAGCGATGATATTGTCGCGAGCACAACAGCAGGTGCGACAGTTGATGACGGGTCAAGAGAAATCAGTGTGTATGTCGCCGGTCCAGCTGGGACGACGACTATGCAGGCTATTCTCGCTAATGTCAGAGCAATATAGGTATGACAGGTATATCACTCAGGTCAAAAGGTTTTGCACTCATTGAAGTGTTGGTGTACTTAGCTATTTTGGTTACGGTTTCGACAGCTTCAGTACTCCTGCTCATTTCCCTTGATGATTTGCTGGATCGGTATCAGATTGAAACAGCGCTCTACCGTTCGGGAACCAATGCGCTTGAACAGATTATGGCTGAGCTCCGTGAAGCCAGTGAGTATGATGCGCTTGCCTCGGTGGAAGATGATGCTGCAACAGGGAAGCTTGTACTTCGCAATGGAGGCGTGACCACTGAGTTTGCGATTGTGGGGGGAGCGCTCGAGCTCACCATTGATGGCGACAACAAAGGAAATCTCCTCAATGATACTGTGGCAGTAACAGGCTTTACTGTACATAAATATGACACGTCAGTCGGAACGCTTGTTCGGGTGAAGCTCGACCTTCAAGCTTCGGTCGATGGGGCGGTGAAGGATTTTACATTTTATGATGGGGCGGTAATACGTGGTGACCTATGATGAAACTCAAGCAACAGTTTGGAGCGGCGATGTTGATGTTTGTGCTGTTCTTTGCTTTCACCTCAAGTGTCATGATGTTTGCACTCAATCAGAGTATCTTCATTGACCTTTCTGACTACGGCCGACTGACTGCGTCGAAGCACGCGTACCTTGCAGCGGAGAGTGCTGTTGAAGATGTGGTGTACCGACAGGTATTTGATTCTTTCACCGTAAGTGCCTCAGAATCTGTGACGCTTCTTGGTGTGACCGGTACCGCCGTAACGACGTACGACTCAGCATCAGATGTGTATGAAGTGAACGGAGAGGCTACACATCGGGATTCAGTCAGGCGAGCTCAGGCACTTCTCTCAATAAGTTCAGGCTCTTCTTTTAACTACGGTCTTCAGGCTGGAACGGGGGGTATTACGCTCGCTAATAACGCCAATATTATCGGTAATGTGTATGCGAATGGTTCGGTTATTGGTGCAGGTAGTGCAGAAGTCAGAGGGGATATTGTCTCAGCTGGTCCGTCTGGACTAGCGAAGGATATCCACGCTACAGGTACCATCTACGCACATACTATTGATCATATTGATGCAGATATAGATGCTCACTATACAACTCAAATAGGAACTGATGCGCAAAATCCCGTTGGCGGCACGCGATATACACCTGCAACAGATCAACCGCTCGCAGATATGCCGATTCCTCCGACTAAGATTCAGGAATGGAAAGACTCAATAACTTCTGGCGGAACGATTATCACTGCTGCCGATCCGCTATGTTCAACAGGAACGTACACGATTGATACGAGTATTACGATTGGATATCTAAAGGTAGAGTGTAATCTCGATATTAAGAAAACCGGCGGTGGCATCACAGTGACGCTCGACGGACCGATTTGGGTGCAAGGTAATCTGAGTTTCACACAGGGGCCAACCATGCGAGTAGATCCGAGTCTCGGCCGCAGAAGCGTACAATTCATCGTTGATAATCCTTCGAATCGTCTAATGAGCAGTAAGATTGAAGTCCGAAATGCAACACAGTTTAATGGTTCGGGAGACTATCGCTCATATATTATGTTGCTCTCAATGAATGAGAGTGCGGCACTCTCTGGTGCCGAAAAAGCAATTGATGTCTCGCAGTCTGCTAATGGTTCGGTGCTTGTGTATGCGGACAGAGGACTCGTTGATATTGGAAATGGTATTGATCTGCGCGAGGTAACTGGCTATAAGATTAATGTGCAACAAAACTCTGACGTTATCTATGAGTCTGGACTTTCGAGTTTGCTCTTCACGTCTGGTCCGGGAGGCGGGTACAGTGTCGAGGATTGGCAACAGATTGACTAGGTGTCGGTGTGCTACCATACACAGGTATGAAACAAAGCACACTGATTATTGGAAACTGGAAACTAAATCCTAATAATCTTGCGGGCGCGAGTATGCTCGTAAAGGGAGTTGTAAAAGGATACAAGGCAAGAGAGGCACAAACAGTGGCGGTAGCGCCACCATTTGTGTATGTAGCTGAGGCGGCCAAAGCAATTGGCAAAAAGCCAATTGCTTTGGCCGCCCAAGACCTTTCTCTTGAAGCGATGGGTCCATTTACTGGTGAAGTATCTGCGCTCCAGCTTCGTGACCTAGGTGTCGCATATGTCATCGTTGGACACTCTGAGAGACGTGCTATGGGGGAAACAGATGAAGTGATTCAAAAAAAAGTTCTCCAGGCTCTCAAGAATAAAATTACGCCGGTTGTCTGTATCGGTGAACGTGAACGCGATACACAAGGCAACTTCTTTTCTTTTGTTGAGAAGCAAGTCAAGTCTCTTGCGAGTGTACTTTCAGCAAGTGACGTGAAGAAAGTCGTTATTGCATACGAGCCAATCTGGGCAATCGGTACGGGTAAAACGGCTACTGGGGCAGATGTAAAGGAAATGCAACTCTTTCTCTTTGCGGTGCTCACGAAGCTCTACGACAAAGCTACCGCAAAAAAAGTGACACTTATTTATGGCGGTTCGGTAAAGCCAGATAACGCTCGTGCACTTCACACTGAGGGAGGAATGGCGGGATTTCTCGTAGGTGGCGCAAGTCTTAAAGCAGAGGAATTTTTAGCGATAGTAAAAGCAACAGAAACAGCGTAGACAGTATGAAGAAATTGACTGACCTTACCACCCTCAAAGGGACTCGAGTGATTGTACGTTCGTCACTCAATATTCCACTTGAAAATGGACAAATCCGAAATGCGTTTCGTTTGAAGCGCGCACTCGCTACCTTGCGATTTTTACATGAGCAGGGCGCAAAGACTATCATTATTGGACATATTGGTCGCAAGCCAGAAGAGACGCTCAAGCCTGTCTTTGATGAGCTTTCCAAACACTTCCCGATGCATTGGGGTGGTGTAATAACGAGTTCTGAGTTCAAAGAACGAGCTGAACTGATCAGCGACGGGTCATTTCTCATGGCAGAAAATTTGCGCCAAGATACGCGTGAAGAAGGGAATGATCTTGAGTTTGCAAAAGCTATTGCGGAGTTTGGAGATATTTACGTAAACGACGCCTTTGCAGAGGCACATCGGGAGCACGCCTCACTTGCTGCGCTCGCAACACTTCTTCCTGCGTACGCCGGACTTACGCTCCTTGATGAAATAACTCACTTACAAAGAGTCATGGTGCCTGCGCATCCGTCACTCTTTATGATTGGTGGAGCTAAGTTCGAGACCAAGATGCCGCTCGTTGAGAAGTATCTCGACCTCTATGACCAGGTGTTTGTGGGAGGCGCGCTAGCGAATGATGTACTGAAGGCGCTTGGATATGAAGTGGGACTTTCGCTTGTGTCTGACGTCTCGATAGATGGCGCTGGGTTTTTAAAGAGCCCGAAGCTCATCATCCCGGTTGATCTCGTCGTAGAGGGTCCAGGTGGACAAAGGGTGTGTAAGGTAGATGACGTGAAGCCAAACGAACATATTTTTGATTGTGGTCCTGCGACTACCAACTTGCTTGCCGCTCACATCAAAGACGCTAAGACTATTCTCTGGAATGGTCCCTTTGGTAACTACGAAGCCGGCTTCAAAGAGAGTACCGAAGTTACGATGCGAAATCTTGCAGACTCAGAAGCTTTTTCGGTTGTTGGTGGCGGAGATACGGTTGCGTCAGTTGAAAATCTCGGTCTCAACGACAAAATCGGATTTGTCTCTATCGGGGGAGGAGCAATGCTTACGTACCTTGAGCATGGCGGGACACCGGTGTTGGATTTGTTGAAGTAGAAAACAAAACGGGCGCGACCGAAGGTCGCGCCCGTTTTGTTTTTATTTCACTTCTTCCTGAATTGCTTCTGCAAGCTGACTTGCTTCGCCGTCCTCATACTCTCCTGGCATCGGCTCTTCGTACACGCCGTCGTTGTCGAAACGGGGAATCAGGTGGAGGTGGGTGTGAAAGACCTTCTGTCCCGCGGCTTCACCATTGTTCATGAGGAAGTTGATACCATCACAGCCAATGATATTGATAAGTGCGTTTCCGATTTTCTGTGCGGCTCGCATGATGTGTGCGAGGTCCTCAGGCTTGGCTGAAAGACCGTTTTCACTGGCGACCTTTGGCACAACGAGCGTGTGACCTGGTTGGATTGGATGAATATCAAGAAAAGCAAGCACGTGCTCGTCTTCGTACACCTTGAAGCACGGAAGTTCTCCAGCGACGATTTTTGAAAAAATGGTTTCCATATGGAGATGATGGTACCATACACTCCATCATGGCCACCTACCGCTATCGAGATTCTGATGTTCCAGTCTTGGCCCCCACGCTTTCTCGTATTGCTAATATCCTTCTTCATCATAGAGGGGTGACTGAGGCATCGGTGGCAGAGTATCTCGCACCGAATTACGAAACCGGACTTCACGATCCACTTCTCCTTAATGACATGGAGAAGGCAATTGCTCGAATCAAGACTGCGATGCAAAATGGGGAGACTATCGCTATTTTTAGTGACTATGATTGCGACGGTATTCCTGGTGCAGTTGTGTTGCACGATTTCTTCAAGGCGGTGAAGTACGAACAGTTCATCAACTACATTCCACACCGACACTATGAAGGCTTTGGGTTAAGTACTGGCGCAGTAAACAAAATTAAAGAGAAAGGAGCGACGCTTATTATCACTATCGACTGCGGAACTTCTGATGTCGAGGCAATTGCTTATGCAAAAGAAAAAGGAATTGATGTGATTGTAACTGACCATCACGAACCCCATGAGATTCTTCCGGATGCAGTTGCTATTGTGAATCCGAAGCTGGGTGAGTATCCATTCCCGCACCTTTGTGGCGCAGCGGTAGCGTATAAGTTGGCGCAGGCTGTTCTCTTGGCCGGGGGGCACGAAGTGTCCCCCGGCCAAGAGAAGTGGTGGCTTGATATGGTCGGCATCGCTACCATTGCTGACATGGTTCCGCTTCATGGTGAGAATCGGGTGCTGGCTACCTACGGTCTTACCGTGCTTCGCAAATCTCGCCGTCCTGGACTGCAGAAGCTTCTCTCAAAAAATCGTGTGGACCAACGCTACCTGACCGAAGAAGATATCGGCTTTACCATTGGTCCGCGTATCAATGCTGCGTCGCGAATGGATACTCCAGAAGATGCATTTCATATGCTTCGTGAGACTGATGTGGCATTGGCTGGCGCCCACGTTGAGCATCTAGAGAAGTTAAATAAAGAGAGAAAGAGCACCGTCGCACAGATGACCAAAGAGCTTCACAAAAGACTCGAACACCTTGAAGAGATTCCGCCGGTTTTAGTACTTGGTAGTCCAGAGTGGCGCCCATCACTCGCTGGGCTTGCTGCCAACAAACTTGCCGAAGAACACAAGCGACCAGTGTTTATTTGGGGCAAGGACGGTAATGGTATTTATAAGGGCTCATGTCGTTCGGGTGGTACTGCCAGCGTGGTTACCCTCATGGGGGCAGTCAGTGATATTTTTCATGAACATGGCGGACATCACTTTTCCGGAGGATTTTCGGTTAAGGACGAACATATTTTTTCGTTCAGTGAGAAGCTCAATGAAGCATACGTTGCTCTAGGAAATGCGGCGGCAATACCTGATGAGGTTTACATTGATGCCGAGCTTTCACTCGATGAGGTCACCAATTCTTTTATGAATGAACTTTCGAAGTTGGCACCGTTTGGAGCAGGTAATCCAAAACCATTGTTCGCCTTCCCGCAGGTGACTCCACGCAAGGTTGAGCAGTTTGGTAAAGAAGGCGAGCATCTCAAGCTTACTTTTGAGACCACAAGCGGTACGCTTGAGGCAATTTCTTTCTTCAGTTCGCTTGATTCGTTCGGCACGTCGCCAACAGCTGAAACACCATTCACGCTTATTGCGCACCCAGAACGTTCATTCTTTATGGGACGTCTGCAACTCCGCTTGCGAATCGTTGACATTATTCCGTAGAAGAAGTATTTTTCCACCGGAGCAATAAGTGGGATGTGCTATGTGTATTTTGCAAACATTGCGTGTGGGAGACGGCTATGTCGTCGATGAGTTCTATAGTGCAACAATTATTATCAAGGAAGGACGCTACTTCTTGGCATACAACGGTGTCGAGTTGGAAATTCGTTCGGTCGCAGCTTCTTCGGATGGTAAGAAAGCGGCCTTAAAGATTGGCGCTCGAAAGACGAAGAAGGGTGTTGCAGTAACACCATCGCCACTCGTAAGCTAAAATAACGCATATAAAACTGAAGGAGGGTTGCGCATAGGCAAGACCCTCCTTTTCTGTTACTCTACGCACATGAAAAAAATCACCATCTTTACAGATGGCGCCTCTCGAGGAAATCCAGGACCGGCGGCAATCGGCGTGCAGGTTGTAGACGCCAGAGGAGCTGTGGTACGTGAAGTCTCTGAGACTATCGGTAATGCTACAAATAACATTGCTGAATACTATGCAGTGATGCGAGGACTGCAGGTGTCCAAAGAAGTCTTTGGAAAAAGCACCAAAGACTTACAGGTTGAAGTAAAGCTCGATAGTGAGCTCGTGAAGAAGCAGCTGAACGCCGAGTATCAGATTAAGGAACCTGGACTCGTTCCGTACTTCATCGAAATCCACAATATGCAGGTTGCTTCATTTCCTCGGCTTACCTACACACATGTTCGACGTGAGTTCAATAAGGAAGCAGATAGGCTGGCGAATGAGGCGCTTGATGCACAGGCGCCCTTGACCTAAGCTGTTGCACTCTGTACACTCGATTCTTAGAGTTCATCGCTGTTGGTGAGCATGTGGAGGACCCATATATGGGAAAAAAGAACAGTGAGTTGGCCGATGGCCTGATTGCGGGGGGTCTCAAGATTGCTGATCTCAGCGACAAAGAACTCTCGCTTGCGCAGAGAACTATCGCCAAACGGTCAGATTCCGTCATGACGAATCTTGATTGGGCGAATCGTCAGCAACTGAGCAAGCTCAGCCTTGCACTCAAGGACGAGATCGCGGCGCGCCAAAATCGTTCGGAAGCGAATGGTGAGGTCGGCGGGCAGGAGTCGCCACCGTTCGAGCTCGAATGTCAGAGCGAATTGTCGGCAGATGTTCCCGAGTTTCCGGATTTGGGCGACATTATCAGCTTTAGTGCTCATCAGCGCCCGGATATTCCGGATAGTGAACAGCACGAGCTGCCTCTGGTCGCGAACGCCTAAGTTGTCACGCACCTAGTATAGTGAGGCAGAAAGCCGGTCGGAGACCTTCTCCGACCGGCATTTCTTATCCACTTGACGGATTTGAAGTATCTATGTAAAATCTTGCCTCATCCTTCCATGAGGAATGATGAAAAAAGGAGGCCAAAGTGAATTTCGAGAAAAAGAGCCTGACAGGGCTCAAACAGGAGGAGGCTACTGTTATTGCACGCCTCAAGCAGCACATTCAGGCTGGATTCAATGACGAGCATCCGCTTATCGTTGCATCACGTCTGCATCTGCAGCAGATCCGCACTGCCATCAGTACGCGACAGACATCGCTCGTAAAAGCTGCCTGACCAGTAGCGACAAGGAGGGTTTAGCGTCGGGGTGCTTTCGGACCCCGACCACACTCAGTACATATAGTTATTTAAAACGCCGCT
>JBDLTL010000020.1:0-15720 GCA_039799085.1 Candidatus Parcubacteria bacterium
TGCCGTGCGCAGTAACATTAGTGATATCTAAGTATGAACACCTCTCTTCTTGCTATCTTTACTCCAGCTCTCACCGCCTTCATCGTGGGTATTCTTATCACACCACTTGTGACTCATTTTCTCTACATGTACAAAGTTTGGAAGAAGCAGGGAGGTAAAGTAGCGCTCGGCGGCCATGTCGCTGAAGTGTTCAACCAACTCAAAGGTGACGGTGAAACAAAAACTCCGCGCATGGGGGGCATTGTTATCTGGGCAAGTGTCGTCATCACAACAGGCATCATGTTTGGGCTAGCACGACTGTACCCGAACTCATTTCTCGTTGATTTTGATTTCCTTAGCCGTTCTCAAACCTTAATTCCGATTGCCGCACTTTTGATCGGTGCGTTTATTGGCTTCCTTAACGACTTCTATGATGTGAAGCATGGCGGAACCGGACTTCGTCTTGGAGCGCGACTACTGCTTATTATTTCTCTTTCTGGAATTCTCGGCTGGTGGTTTTACTCAAAGCTTGATGTCACAAGTATTGGCATCCCTTTTGATGGGGAATTATCAGTAGGGATTTTAATTATTCCTATCTTTATTTTCCTCACACTCGCACTCTACGCCAGTGGGGTAATCGATGGTATTGATGGACTCTCTGGTGGTGTCTTTGCATCGGTCTTCTCAGCATACTGCGGCATTGCCCTCGTACAAGAGCAGTATCATCTTGCAGCGCTCTGTGCGACTATCGTTGGCGCAATCCTTGCGTTTCTTTGGTTCAACATTCCACCGGCGCGATTCTGGATGACAGAAACCGGCTCGATGGCACTCACTCTCTGTCTGGCCACCATCGTTTTCATGACTGACTCACTAGGTGCGGGCAACGGCATCATGCTCCTCCCAGTCGCGGGACTACCGCTCGTACTTACTGTACTTTCCAATATTCTTCAGATGTCATACCGAAAGACAATGGGGAAGAAGCTCTTCCGCATCGCACCACTTCACCATCATTTTGAAGCAGTTGGCTGGCCATCATACAAGGTGACTATGCGGTACTGGATTATTAGTATTGTCTGCGCGCTCCTTAGTGTCGCCATCGCTACTGTCGCATGAGTAAGCACGCCAACAGTCCAAGATCAGTCGATACAGTACTTCTTTCGATAGTGGTCGTGCTCGTTGCGGCTGGTTTTTTGATTTTCTCATCCGCATCTCTTGGACTCCTCGCCCGTGATGGGGCATCTTTTGGCTCAGTGGCATTTAGCCAATTTGCCTTTGGTATCATCGGAGGCAGTATTGCACTCTTCATTACAAGCAACATCTACTATCGACATTGGCGACGATTTGCATTTTATATCTTTATCGCATCACTTCTCCTTACTGCAGCAGTATTCATTCCTGGGTTAGGTATGTCTCACGGTGGAGCCACGCGCTGGCTCAATCTTGGTATTACCACCGTACAGCCATCAGAATTTCTAAAAATCGGCTTTGTTATATACCTTGCTACATGGTTCTCTGGAATTCACAGCAAGATACACGACTGGCGAGTCGGACTTGCTCCATTTATTGCGACCGTTGGTGTGACGGGTGTCATCATGCTTTTGCAACCAGACACTGACACGTTTGTTATTATGGCAGCTTCAGGCATGGCGATGTTTTTGGCGGCCGGCGCCAAGTGGCGTGACATTCTCGGGATTATTGGCGCCGGCCTCCTCGGCATCCTCATCATCGCACTCTTGCGCCCCTATGTAATGGAGCGTCTCACGACCTTTCTCGATCCAGAAGCAGACCCGCTTGGTAGCGGCTACCAAATTCAACAGTCACTGATTGCTATCGGTTCTGGGGGCGCGGCGGGACGGGGCTTTGGACAGAGTATTCAGAAATTCGAATACCTACCTGAGGCTATCGGAGACTCTATTTTTGCCGTGTACGCAGAAGAATTTGGTTTCCTTGGCACATCGTTACTTATCATCGGTCTTGTCTCACTTGCACTGCGTGGCTATAAGACAGCCTCTCAAGCAGAAGATATTTTCGGCACGCTACTCGTAACAGGGTTCATCACCGTGATTGTGGCGCAGGCCTTTCTCAATATAGCCGCCATGACCGGCATGGCACCACTCTCTGGACTACCACTGCCGTTTATCAGCCACGGAGGAACGGCGCTCATGGCGACCCTCGCATCTCTTGGTATCGTACTCAATGTGTCCAAGTACCGAACGTTTAAAAAGTCAGCGTGATAAACTACTGATATGCGTATTTGTTTTGTTGGTGGCGGTACAGGTGGACACTTCTATCCTCTCATTGCGGTGGCAGAGGTTCTAAAAGACACTCAACCAGATGCTGAACTCTACTACATCGGTCCAGCACCATTTGATAAAAATTCTCTGGCCGCGATGAATATCACCTACGTCTACTGTCCAGCAGGGAAGTTGCGTCGATATTTTTCTATTCAAAATTTCTTTGACCTCTTCCGAAGTTTCTTTGGTATGTTTGCAGCAGTATGGAAGCTTTACCTCATCTATCCTGACGTCATCTTTAGTAAAGGTAGCTACACAGCAGTACCGATTCTCCTTGCGGCACGCTTCCTTCGTATTCCGGTTGTGATTCACGAATCAGACGCAAAGCCAGGCCGAGCCAACAAGCTCGCGAAGAAGTTTGCCAAGTATATTGCAATCTCACATGATGAAGTCTCTTCATACTTCCCAGCAGAAAAAACCGCTCTTACTGGCATTCCACTCAGGCGCGAAATCCGCACCATCACCCCAAATGCTTTTGCAGTACTCGGTATCCCAAGTGACAAACCTCTCGTGTATGTCACCGGTGGTTCTCTTGGAGCTGAACGCATCAACAACATCATCATTCGAACCCTTAGCGACCTACTTCCACACTATCGTGTCTTTCATCAGGTAGGGGAGGCAAACTTGGAGGAATCAAAACTCGCCGCCCAAACTCTTCTCCAAGATTCACCACTCCAAAACAACTACTACATCGTTGGTTCGGTACCAGCAGGTACCGTCGCACTCCTTCTTGATGCAGCCGCAATCGTAATCACCCGAGCAGGAAGCACATCACTCTTTGAAATCGCCGAACACGGTAAGCCATCTATCATTATTCCGATTCCAGAGGAAGTCAGCCACGACCAGAGGAGCAATGCTTTCTCATATGCCCGTAATGGCGCTGGTGTTGTCATCGAAGAGCACAACCTGACCCCGCACTTGCTTACTGAGGAAATTCACTCTATTATCGGGAATCCTCCGAGATATGCGTCTATGGCGCAAGCAGCCAAAGCCACTGCCATCCCTGGAGCAGCTGAAAAAATCGCAGCTATTCTTATTCAAATCGGTAAAGAACATGGATCATAAACCAGTCGTCACACGCGTCCCACCAAGCCCAACCGGACACTTCCACATCGGTACTGCACGTACTGGACTTTTCAACTATCTCTTTGCACGCCACCATGGCGGCAAAGTTGTCCTTCGTAGTGAAGACACCGACAAGGCACGAAGCACCAAAGAATTCGAAAAAGAAATCATCGACGGACTTCACTGGCTTGGTATTTCCTTTGATAATGAAGACAGTATCGTACGCCAAAGCGAGCGTGCATCACTCTACCGAAGCTACCTCGAACAAATGATTGCTGATGGCAATGCCTACTTAAGCGAAGAGGAGAGTAAGAATACTCCAGGACAAATGGTCACGGTAGTTCGCCTCAAAAATCCAAACAAAGTCATCACCTTCAATGACATCATTCGTGGCGACATTACGTTTGATACCACTGAGCTTGGCGACATTGTGATTGCTCGCAACCTCGACGACGCTCTCTACCACCTTACCGTAGTCGTAGATGATTTTGAGATGGGGGTGACACACGTACTTCGTGGGGAAGACCATATCTCAAATACTCCGCGACAGATTCTCATTCAAGAAGCAATCGGCGCACCTCGTCCTATCTACGGCCACCTACCGCTTATTCTTGCTTCAGACCGTTCCAAGATGTCAAAGCGTCATGGTGCCGTATCACTTCATGAGTACCAGAAGGCAGGTTACACTAAAGAAGCCATCATCAACTACCTCGCGCTCCTCGGCTGGAACCCAGGTACCGATCAAGAGCTTTTCACACTTGATGAATTAGTCTCAGCTTTTGATATTCATCACGTACACAAAGGAGGTGCTGTATTTGATATCAAAAAATTCTCTTGGTTCAATCGTGAGTACCTCAACAAACTAACTGAAGATGAATTTATCGCCTACATTACCGAAACTTTTCCTGAGCAACTCTCATCACTTCCGCAATACAGTGAAGAGCGTCGAGGACGGCTCATTCCAGTTATCCGGGAACGAATCAACACCCGTGGCGAATTCCACGCACTGACCGAAGCAGGGGAGTATGACTACATATTCGATACTCCTTCCTACGAAAAAGAGACTCTTCAGTGGAAAAACGACCCTGAACTCACAGCAACACTTCCTCGTCTCCAGAAAGCCCACGAATTGCTCTCGACTGCCGATTTTTCATCGCAGGAGAGCCTCAAAAATGCCCTCTGGGGCTATGCGGAGGAAGTGGGGAGGGGCGAACTACTCTGGCCGCTTCGTGTCGCACTTTCAGGCAAAAAACAGTCTCCCGATCCATTCACACTCGCATATATCCTCGGACAAGAGGAAACCCTTCTTCGCATCACCACAGCCTATGGTAAAATAGGAGTGTAATGCACACACGATTGTTCGTAGCCTTCATCATTGGATTAATGCTGCCATCACTCTTGATGGTATCTCCAAATGTATCTGCACAAACAACCGAAATCGAACGTCTCCAACAAGAAATCAATCAACGTAGCAATCGACTCACAGAAATCGATGCAGAAATTGCCGCTTTTGAGCAACAACTCAATCAAGTTGGCGCAGAGAAGAAGACACTTCAGTCTGCCATTAGCCGCCTCGAACTTGAACGAAAAAAAGTAAACGCGGACATCTCTCGCACAGAAACACTCATTTCATCGACTGACCTCGAGATTAACAAACTTGCTCTTGAAATTAACCGGACCGAGACGGATATCAACAAAACAAAAGACATCATCGGTGCCATCATTCGTCAGGAACATCAATCCGAAAGCTCTTCACTCGTAGAGGTACTTCTCAACAATGACCAACTCTCTGACTTCTGGAGCCAGCTTGAAGCCCATCATAATGTCCGTGAAATGCTCTCCACAAAAGTAGGGGAACTCAATTCCTACCAAGAAATCATCACTGGAAAGAAGGTCAATAATGAAGAAAAACGTGATGAGCTTTCATCACTCAAAAACCAGTACGTGGGTCAAACAGAAGTTCTTGCTACTAATAAACAAGAGCAAGCCAAGCTCCTTGAAGTAACAAAGAGCGAAGAAAAAAACTACCAACAACTCCTAGCTTCAAAGCAGGACGTTAAAGAGCAAATTCTCAAAGAGATGCGCGACTACGAATCGAAGTTGCAGTTTATTCTCGATCCCGCAACAGTTCCGACAGTTGGTAGCGCTGTCTTTGCGTGGCCGCTTGATAACGTGATTATTACGCAGTACTTCGGTGGTACTGAGTTTGCGGCGCGCAATGCAGGAGCTTACGGCGGTCGCGCCTATCACCCTGGAGTAGACTTCGGCGCTCCAGGTGGGACCCCAATCAAAGCGCCGCTTTCTGGGACAGTTCGAGCAACCGGCAACACTGACCTGGTCCCCGGATGTTACTCATGGGGTAAGTGGACTCTTATCGATCACGCCAATGGACTTGCGACTCTCTATGCCCACCAAAGCGTACAAAGCGTATCGCCAGGACAAAAAGTATCTACTGGAGAGATTATCGGCTACGTAGGGAGTACTGGCTTCTCAACAGGCCCACACCTTCACTTCACGGTATATGCGAAGGACGGTGTAAATGTTCGCAGATTCAACGAAATCAAGACCTCTACAAGCTGTGGACCTGCCTCATCACCGTTTGCTGCTATTGAAGCTTACATCGACCCGATGAACTACCTTCCACCCGGATAGTCTTCTTTCTGCCCAGTGGCTTCGTTGCTCTCGAGGAAAATCTGCTCAATGTACAAGTAGTACACCTCACAGATTTTCCTCTCAGCGCCTCGCCACTGAACATAAATAAGACCATCCTTGAAAACCTGGGGATAACCCAGCTTTTTCTGTGGAAAGGACTGTGGAAAAACTGTATACTAAATATGCGATGTAAAGCATCGTAGGAACTTACCCTCACAGAAGCCCGCGCAAGCGGGCTTCCAGGGCCCTGCGAAAATCACTTTTCTCCCACACTTTAAGAAAGACATTTGACTCTTCGGAGTATTTTGTCCACTATTGCGAATGGTATGTTCCTGTACCAAAGATAAGAGGAGACTGTCACATGAAGACGGCACCACACGCTGTCCAAGACGGCACTTCGCAAAAACTGAGCGACTCAGAGCTCGGTTTGCTGTACCGTCGGGTTGATGAAATAAGGCGCCGCATAAATGAAGGCACTCTGGACAAAACTCAGACATTGCGAGCTTTACAACTTGTGATTGAAGGTAAAGCGAGAGAGCCTGAACCGTGCCAGCGGCGTCACCGTGGAGAAGTACTCACTTTCAAACGACCACCGCTACATGAACGCAAAAAGTCTCTCGCACCACTGAGACGGAGATTACCACAGTGGGTGAATAGACTTTTCTATCATTACAAATCGAAGCTATCGAGTAATAGATGGAGCTCATGGGGCGATCGAAAGTTGCATCCTGAGGACATCATGGCCATGATGTGGGAAGCGGAAAACATTCCATGCTATGCCAGCAACTATGGTAGGGTGCCACTCAACACCATTCTTGGTAGCGACACACTCTTGGAAAGGGAGGTCGACATCATCTCAAGCACCTTGCAGTGGCTTGGTACAAATGTAGGTAATGAATTTCTTGTCCGGTACATCAGAACCGCTGATCTTTACGTGTAAGGCAGGGACAGCAAAATAACGCTCGCGACCAATGGTCGCGAGCGCTTTCTTTATGTGTAAGGAGCAAACACACGAATGTCGCACAATATTTAGATTTTGAGAGAGGCGGGGGAGAGGCGAGGGTAAAAGAGCTCTTTTGGAACCTCAAGTCTGATGCCCTTACGTGACCATTGAGCCAGCCGCCGGACTCCGTCCGGCGGCTGGCTTTTAAATAAATAAAACTAAAATAAATTTCTAAAATAATTTTATTAAAATTTGAATAAAATATTTCAGAAAAATAATTTCTAAAATTTTTTAGAAATTATTTAGAAATTTTTTACGCTCTAAGTACCAATTGAGCCAACACTTACATCACGTCAAAAAATCGATTGGTTCGAGAGGTAAAGTGAGACGTACCCTACATCATCTCAAAAAGCTCTCGAGGCCTTAGAATCGATTCTACGGCCTCGGTTTGCGTGACAGATGATACACATGTCGTGTACATGAGGCCTCAGGAGCAATTTGAGACGTAGGCAGACATGGTCAAGAATCCAAATCAAACCAAATAAAAAATCTCGGCTGAAAATAGTAAAAATGAATGAAATATAAAAATAAACAAGACTATAAAGGAATAGTCGTAAAAGGTGATTGTACAACAATAAACCTAAAGGTTTTGGTCGCACAAATCACACTGCTTGCGACATTGATATATAAAGCTTTGCTTACGTATCAATGTCGCAAAAGATATATTGTGCGACATAAGTGAATATATAAAGATAGCTGGATAGATTACTCAGACCCATCAGGGATATACGCCCCACCGAGGAATTCGGCGGTAAGGCGGTCGTAGTCGGGTCGGTGCAAGGTGAGTACTATCTCCCTCTTCCCCGTGTCAGATAATCGGGAAGTGATCTCTTGGTGACGCGCGAGGTAGTCAGAAATTTTTTCTGGAACAACCTCATCTTGAGAGATGAAGGTGAGTGCAGGGAATTTTTCTCTAAGTACGCTTTTGAGGAGTACATAGTGCGTACATCCCAAAATCACTACCTCCCCCTCCCCTGTCTTGGTCTCTATGGTAGAGGCGGCCATATCGACAGCCTGGTCAACGTGATGCGATTCAATAAGCGGCACGAGCTCGGGTGTCGCCACTGACGCCAGACTAATTGAATCATCGAGCTTCTGAAGTTCTCGCTCATACTTACCTGACTCAATCGTTCGCCTGGTCGCAATCAAGAGTGCCTTCTTTTTCTCTGAAGAAAGCAACGCTTCCATCGTAGGCACTATCACACCGAGAACACGCCTGTCTGGATATGATTCTTTTACGAATGTGTCTTGTAGCTTACGAAGTGTTTCTGCTGAGGCGGTGTTGCAGGCAACAATGACAAGCAAACAATCTCTCTTGAAGAGCTCCGTTATCGCTGCTTTGGTAAACTGATATATTTCCTCTTCAGTCTTGTCTCCATATGGCAGATTGGCTGTGTCGCCGTAGTAGATGTAATCATGGTGTGGCAACTGCTTCACGGTTTCCTTAAGTATCAAAAGTCCCCCTAGCCCAGAATCAAAAAATCCAATATTCATACTACCCTTTCTTACTGCGAAGTTTTTGGATGCGTTTAAAGTGAGTTTCAGAAACTGGCTGCACTGACAGCCGACTTCCCTGCTTCACGACTTCCATTCCAGCAAACGCGGGATCTAACTTTAGCTCTGCTAATGTTAGCGGCTCTTTAAAGATTTCTACCAGAGAAACATCAACGGTCGACCAGCGAGGATTTTCTGACGTCGATTTTGCATCGTACCCATCATGTGTCTTATCAAACTGCGTTGGGTCTGGATACGCTTCTTTGACCACTTTAGCTACCCCAACAATCCCAGGCACCGCACAACTCGAATGATAAAAACACAGTAAATCCCCTTTCTTCATAGCACGCAAAAAATTACGCGCAGCGTAATTGCGCACATCCGTCCAGGAACCTATCTTTTCTCTTTTTAAGTCTAAAATTGAGTAGCAATCAGGCTCACTTTTTACCAACCAGTACTGCATAGCCCAATTATAGCGTACTTGCTATAATTAGAAGGTACTTATAAATATAGACACAACACACTTATATCGTATGTTTAAAGAATCACACCTCGAACTCGTCCGTACCAAAGGTTCTATTTTTGGTCGCATGTTGATGGGATTCCTCTTTTTTGCTTCAGGACTCATGATGCTTCTTATGCAAGGTCCAGCAGCAGTCGGTGGATACTTCACTTCACTCGGACTTCCCATGGGAATTCTCTTTGCATGGCTTGCCATCATTGTGAAGATTGGCGCAGGTGGAGCGATTATTCTCGGCAAAAAGACAACTGAAGCAGCAGCTGCACTTATCGTCTTCACCCTTATCGCTACCCTCCTTGCTCACCTTGACCCTGCGACTGACTCAACCTTCCCTATTGGACTTCTCAAGAACCTCGCGATTGTAGGTGGACTTCTTTACCTCATGGCATTTGGTCCTCATGGCACCAACATCCTTGGTGACGATCCAGGAGAACTGCCAAATCGTTAATTCCCACAAACAAAAAGCGCGCCCGAAGGGCGCGCTTTTGTTTTAGATATTTGCCGCTAGAGTTCCATTCCAACAAGGTGACGATGATCGCCATGGCTGGATACCCTGGGTCTCGTAGAGATGTCGGGCATACGCCATATTGTCGTAAATGTTATCTAGGTTCAAATCCATTGCGTTTGCTGTTGCTTGGTGGTAACGCTTGTTGATTTGCATTACCCCAGTGTCAGCGGAGTCGACTCGTCCCTGAAGGACAGAGCCGTCACTAAGTGTGTGACGGAAACCAGATTCACATCGTGCTACTTCAGCCATCACCGGGATGTCTGAGAAGTATTCTCGCACGATGGCTTCTGTGTTCGTGAGCGGAGTTTGTTTCGTCGCTACATAGCTTGTATTTACATACTGAGCAGATGTAAGCGGCTTAACCTCAGCTACAACAGCAGGGATTACCTGCTCCGTGGTCGCAATGTGTCCATAGGCCGTTTCCGGTACCGCAGCGGTCGAGACTACTCCGGTCGTAAAAAGGGCTAGAATCACAGTCGATAAAATAAGCCAATGGTCTTAACTAACAAGACGTGAATGCGAGAGTCATGTATAGATGTCCCGAAGGATATGTATACATGACCGAGCAACACGGTTTGTATGATTTCCATACAAACATCGGAGTGGAGTTCCGATGACCGCAAAATAGTATCACAGATTGCGGGTTTTTTTGATTATACTATACTTTGGACTTACTGTCAATTTTAGGGCCTACTTAATCACCGAGTAAGCTATATTTAGAGCCATATTCTTGGCTTCTCATCATTTGATATTTTAATAAATTATTGTCTAATATATTCGTGTACCAAAAAGCGGCCGGCAAGTCCCTTTGGGACTTGCCGGCCGCTTCTCACCCTAAATAGGCTTAGAATTCTTATGCAAGATAGTTCTTTATGAGTGCCATTCCCCCGTAGAGACCAGCTTCATCACCGAGTTTGGCGGTAGTAATGAGCGGCGCCACCTCAAAGTTTTCTACCAATTGCACGGTGTATTTGCGAATTGCATCTATCTCAATCTTTGGGTCTCCAATAACCATCGAACCGCCAATAACAATCGCTTCTGGCGACCAGTAAAGAATTGTATTGCGCATCCCTTGAGCCAAATATTCAGCAAGCTCGTCCCACAACACATCGCTCTGTGGTATTTCATATGGCTTCATACCAAAGCGCAATTCAATAGCTGTGCCCGAAACGAGGTTTTCTAGAGTAGGCTCTATATCAGCACCCAAGATAGTTCTATCGATATCGAGAATCTGTTTCCCTGGCTCGAATCCTACACTCGCGTGATCAATTTGTCCGTTTTCGATTTTTACTCCACCAACACCTGTACTGACTGTGTGATACGCCACGATATCAAGACCCTTCCCTGCACCGTACACCGCTTCTCCGAGGCCTGCTATTGCTGCGTCATTCTCAAGGAAGACCGGGCAATTGAATTCTTTATGCAAAGCATCGACAATCGACTTCCCTACCCACTTACTAAGAGGTGCGTCGTTTTGTATAGCTGTTTTCTCTTCATTTAAAAGTCCACGGACACCGCCAGCAATCATCTTTGGTTTTTCTGACGTGAGAGTTTTAATCGTCTCTGTCATCTTTTTCATCCCGTCAGCAAAAGCTGCTGGGGTTTTGAAACTCTCTACTTTGTCGAGTGTCTTCAAGTCTGATGAAATTGCAACTCGTGTTTTGGTGCCACCAATATCAAAGAGAACGTATGTCATGAAAATATCTTATCACAGACATGTGGCCAAACACCGAGGAAAGGTTCGGTGAACTGCTGTGGGTGACCCGCAATCATTTTTAGAATCTCATCCTTTGAAACCCAAAACACTCCAGACACTTCTTCAGGATTGATAATCGGTTCTGTATTGTCTGGCACCACTGCCATATATACACCGTTGTAAAAACCCGGCGTAGCAAACGGAGGTACGACTTCTGAAAGCAAGAACCCTTTGAGACCAAGCTCTTCTTCAAGCTCTGCTCTGGCTGCATCAAGGTACGTCTGTCCTTCGTTCACGTGGCCAGCCGCTGCAAAATCTAGCAGATTGGGACTGAGTACCTCCCCACTTCTTCGCTGGATAAGCATTCGGTTACTTTCGTCACGGACAATGCAGTACGCGACCCTACGACGCAGACCTTTAGCCAAAGCGTCAAAAAGACCGAGGTAGCCAATCACCGTATCAGTGTCATCCACCACTGTTACTGGTGGGTATACTTTTTCTTCCATACTAGAGGCCGAGAATTGCTTTTGTTTTCACTTTGTAAAGTTCGACGTTTGGCTGATCAAAGGCATTGAGATTAAGAAGATGCGCGACATACATGGTCTCACGCATACGCATTGCCATAAAGAGTCCAAGTGAGTACGCGAGCGATTCGTCAAAAATCGTCGCTCGATTGGCTAGCTGCTTTTCGCTATATGCCGCCACAACACCCCCATACAAAGCGGTTGAAATTTCTTGAGCGGTAAAGCGTGAGAACTTCTTGGCGACACCCTGCTTCGGCACGGCGAAGTCTAGTACTTCATCATCGAAGGTCACGAAGTCTGTGTACACACCCTCAAATCCTGAAAGATATAGCTGTCCAATAGAGTGAAGCTCAACTGGAGTTGAGACTGTCGGCAAGAAGCCTTTCTTGAATGGCTTTCCGCTCTTATCTTCTGACTTCCCGATACTTTCGGCAAAGAGTTGGCGGTACCAGGCGCCGAGCGAAGCGAGGCGCTTTTCAAACGCAAAGAAGTTGTAGTGGCGGTGGCCTTTTCCGATATAGAGTGCAAGACGAGCAGCGGATTCTGCTGTCACTTGCTCATACTCTTCTGAAGAAGCATCAGAAAATCCTTCAATAAATGCATCAACATCGTGTCCAAGAAGCGCCAGCGGAACGAGCCCAACCTCGGTCGCCACCGAGTATCGTCCGCCAATAACATGCGGCATAGCAACACAGGTCACACCAAGCTTCTTCCCTGCTTTCATGAAGTCAGTCTTGTCATCACCAATGAAAATTGTCTGGCCGTACACTTTGCTTCCCCATTGCTTCACAAGTGTATCGAGTACGATCCCAGCATTCACAAGTGTCTCGGTTGTACCGCCGGACTTACTCACGACACAGACCACGAGCTGTTCAGCTTTCTTAACATCTTTAAGTGATGTCAGAAGCTGGTCGATTTCGTACGCCGAAACAGTGTCGAGTACCGAAAGCTCTACCGTACCACTATCAAGAACATTGTGGACAGCCTCAAGCCCAAGACTTGAACCACCAATGCCAATAAGCACGACATGCTTTACCTTCGCGTACTGCTTCTTGATATCGCGGAGCGTCTCGTGAAGCTTCTCATCTGTTGCGTAAACGAGTGAATACTCAGGCGCGGTTGCATCGCACTTATCAGCAACGGTCGCGATATGTTCGCGGTATGATTTTAATTTTTTAACCTCTTTTTGAATTGCTGTTGGTGATGCTGTTTCGCTGTCGTAGAAAGAGAGTCGCATAGGCTAGATATTTGAAACTTTACCGTCGGTATCTACGTGCTTCATGATGTACTTGTATGCATCATCAACACTGTCGACCACCTGATAAATCGCTAAGTCTTCAGCACCAATCGTACCGAACTTCTTGAGCATGTCTTGTTCAAAGAATCGAATGAGCGGATCCCAAAATTCTTTTCCGTAGAGGAGAATTGGAAGCTTCTCAATCTTCCCTGTCTGGACGAGTGTCATGATTTCAAAGAGTTCGTCCATGGTGCCGAAGCCTCCCGGGAAGTACACGTACACTTCAGACGCAAAGGCAAGCATCACTTTGCGAGAAAAGAAAAAGTCGAAGTTGAGGGAATGAGTCGTGTACGGATTGAGTTTCTGTTCGTATGGAAGCTCGATGTTGAGTCCGATAGATTTTCCACCCACCTTAAAGGCACCGACATTTGAAGCCTCCATAATACCCGGCCCACCGCCAGAGACGATAGAAAAACCTTTCTTCGCAAGCTTAGCAGCAAGTTCCTCCGCTGCTTTGTAGTACGGACTATCTGGCTTGAGACGCGCACTTCCCCAGAAGGTAGCCGCAAGTCCCGTATCGCGCAAAAGCTCAAAACCCTGCACAAACTCCGACATAATGCGGAAAACACGCCATGACTGCACAGCGTTTCCATCTTGTCCTTTGGGATTTAAGAGCTCGGTTTCAAGCCGGCAAGTATACGGCGAGGTTGATTTGATAGTGACTTTTTTCTTTTTCGGTAACATGCCACCATTGTAGCATCACCGCTACCACGGAATCTCGTACTGTGTGAACTCCGGAAGGAGTTTTTTGCCGTAGAGAAGGCGCGAAATCACCTCGGCATGACAGAGAGCGCCAGTGAGCGCATTGTGCGGTTCTGGCTCGCTTGGAATACCACAGTAGACAAGAATCGCATCAAGATCAAGAGCACTTCGGTGGTGTGCTTCATCAAGTGGCGGTGTCACTCCCCTCTTAATCATGTGCATCCATGCGAGTGAGTGCGAGTCGATGGTGCGGTATGCGAGATTCCAGTTGATTCCGGCACGATGTGAAGCGGCCTTGGTCATATCTCGGTCGAAAGATGGATTCTGTCCACCGATTGTTCTGTCGGCAAGCTGTTCCGACCACGACATGAAGCGCATGATGAGCTCAGCTTCTGATTCTTTGGTGATGTCGGTAATTTGCGCCTCGGTAAAGCCATTTACCTTGAGAGCATCTTCCATCACATGCGCCCCGTCCCAAATACGACATTCGCCATAGAAGCGATTCTCGGGGTTATTCAAATCAAGCGCCCCAATCGAAACAATCGAGTGCTTTTCATAATTAGTTCCAGAAGCTTCAATGTCGAGGATTAGCATATGTTTAGCTGATGCAACTAGGGCTGAGTTTCCATGCCAACTTCATGTTTTTCCGTCTCATCGTCTCCGATTTCTTTTTCCTCACCCTTCAATAAAGGCACGTCTTTCAGTGGTAATTTATACATCTGTCTTACATGAATTAGCTGTTCTTGTTTTTGAGACTCAAGCTTTCCCTCATTATTATCTGCGAAAATAACCGGCTCAACTTGCTTATCGTAAACTACTTCAAAATGTATCCCTAGCGGAATCCACTTAACCAGTATCCCTATGTGTTTTTTAATACTGTTTGCATGCTGCGGTTCCATATTTTTTGAGATGCGAGCAGGAACTTCTTCAACAAACTTCTTTACCGTTTTCTCAGCAATCTCTTCCACGAGCTTGTTTAGCTTGGTTTTATCTTCAGCGCTTACATACTGGTTATCATTTACTGGATTACTCTTTTTTATCTGATGAGCAGTCGCAACGACGGTTGCCAAATCGGAAAGAATGCCAAGGATGACAAGTGCCATGTCTGGAGGAACTCCAAAGAAAAACTCACCCGAGCCCCTGTTCATTCTTGTAATTTTTATATCAACAACCTCACCGCCCGTAGCTCGCAGTGGCTCTTGGATTGCTTTCAGTAAATGGGAGAATGCTTTGAGACGATTTGAAACTTCATCAATCGCAAGTAAATCACTAGGTAACTTTAATGCAACTTCTGGTGAGGTCTGTATGTACGGCTCAACACCCAGCTCATTTAGAGTGTTTTTTAATTGTGTTAAATGCGAATACTTGCTTTGTCTCTCAGAATGAAAACTTTTCAACCTACCAACAACTTCAAATGAGCGAGTCATTAAAATATCAGTGAGATTAGTAATTAGTCCTTCGCCAAAATAAAATTCTGCACCCAACTTTTGCAATATCTCAGTTTCAGTAAGGGTGAATTCTGCTGCGCGTGTGTCCTTGATATTTTTAATTAGTTCATCTGTTTTATCGCTTGCTTGCGCTCCTGCATCTGAAGAATTTTGTGCAACTAAATTTCTTATTTCTTCAATCCTATTTTGAATTGAAAACTCATTTTCATCCGCTTGAAGAAGTGTGAGTATCTGTAAAAGCTTATTAGTATCCATATTAAGTAGCAGTCTACCACACAAAAAACGCTAGGAAAAAGACTTTTTTAAAAGTTACAATTGGCGGCGGGGGTGTAACCAGCGGCTTGCGCTGCTGAGGCAGTGGCAAAAGAAACAAGATTCTCTGGCTTTATTTGCTTGGCGCCTGGGCAGGTTGGGAGATGGTACTTGGAGCCAGTTTTAGAGGCAACAACTTCGCCGGTGACTGCGGTGTGTGTGGAGGTGGCTTCGGTTGGGGTTGCTGGTGTGAGAGGGATTGGGGCCGGCGCCGTGGGCGCCGGCC
>JBDLTL010000021.1:0-14547 GCA_039799085.1 Candidatus Parcubacteria bacterium
CCAACCGTGAAGTAGCAACCCACATCAACAACCTCGCAAAATCAAAGAATCGCGACATGGCCTTCGTGTACCGTATTCACGATGTACCAAATCCAGACAAGATTGAAGAACTGGCCAGCTTCGTTCACGCTCTTGGCTATGAGTTTGAAACCAAGAAAGGCATGGTGAAAGCCACCACCCTCAACCAGCTCATGAAAGACGTTGAGGGCAAGCCAGAAGAAAACCTCATCAAAACAGCGAGTATTCGCAGTATGGCAAAGGCAGTCTACTCAACCAAGAACATCGGACACTTTGGTCTTGCGTTCAGATTCTACACACACTTCACCTCACCAATTCGTCGCTACCCAGACCTTATGTCACATCGCCTCCTCCGCCAACATCTCGACGGCACTCATATTGGTGAACGAGAAATGGCTAAGTATGAGCAGATGTGTATCAAATCATCCCAACGAGAAATGGAGGCGGTTTCTGCTGAACGTGATTCTATCAAATACAAGCAGGTAGAATTCTTAATGAACCGCATCGGAGAAGAATTCGAAGGTGTTATTACTGGTGTTACTGATTGGGGTATCTATGTTCAAGAAAAAAATACCTTAGCTGATGGTATGGTGCGCCTCGCGAGCATCAAGAGCGACTACTTCGAACACGAAGCAACCAAGTACCGCATCAAGGGCCAAAAGACCGGCAAAATCTATCGTCTCGGTGATGAGGTAAAAGTAAAGCTCATCCGTGCAGACAAGGATGAGCGCCAGTTGGATTTTGAATTGATTGTGTAATCAAACACAATAAAAGCCCGATACAGATTTAACTTTACCGGACCCTGTTTAGTGGTTCACGGTCGGAGACTCACCCCGACCGTGACCCATTATCTCTTTGCAGCAACACGTTGCACAGATCGACGTATCGGCGACTTGCCGCGACGCTGTCGCGGGCGCCATTTACTCTCGCTGATTTGCCAACCATCCGATCGAGGCTTCCGCTGGACGAAAGATTCGGTTGCTGCCTTGCTCAAAGCATCTTGCAGCAACCAAGCGGTTTTGGCGCGAATGAAGTACGTCTTACCGCTTGCGAACAGCTTGATAGTCTGAAGTGATAATCCGCTCAAGTCCTTCAACTTCGAGAAATCCCTGAACTGTTTGACCCGCTCACGCAACCTCTCGGTCCGCTTACTGCAACGTTGCTTCTGCTTGATTCTTAGCAATGAACCCTCCTTGCTTGCTGTGCAATACTTTTAAACTATACGAAAATTTTAGTAAATGTCAATATAAGGCCGGAGCGTAGCTCCGGCCTTATATCAATCCTTCTCTTCCCTTTCTAGTCCTTCTTTCTCCGCTCTATCCACTTCTTCATCATCCCGTATATTTTCCATCACCCGTCTCCCCTTTGCCAAAATCGCTCTCAAATCCCAATGTTCTGGATCTCTTTCATTTGCAGATAATTTTTCACTCATACTACTTAGCGTTTAGCGCTGCTTCATCAAATTTTACCGAAAGTACCTTAGAAATACCATCGAGACCCATTGTGATACCGTAGAGGATGCCGGCACGACTCATCGTCTCGCGATTGTGGGTAATAAGTATAAGTTGAGACTTCTTCGCGAGCGCTTCAATCATATCTCCATAGCGACGACTATTAGCTTCATCAAGCGCTGCGTCGGTCTCATCAAGAATGATAAACGGTGGCGGATTCACCTGACTCATCGCGAAGATGAGTGCGATTGAGGTAAGTGCACGTTCACCACCTGAAAGCATATCGAGGCCTCGTACACGCTTGTTTGGAAGTGAGACAGCAAGTTCAATTCCTTCTTCGGTACTCTTCTCTTCTTCTGTGTCTTCGTCGTCGGCTTGGCGATTTTTGATAGCTACACGTTCGAGTCCGGCTGAACCACCACCAAACATAAGCGCAAAGAACCGACTAAATTCAGTAGCGATTTTATCGACACCAACCGTGAATTGTTCATTGAGCTTTTCTTCCAGTTCAGCAATAAGAGCACGGAGGTTTTCAACTGACTGTGCCAGGTCAGCGAGTTCGCGCTCAAGAAACTCGTCGCGCTCTTTGGCGTTTTGGTACTCTTGCATCAAGTCTTCGGTTGCACCAACCCCAAGCTCTTCAAGACGAATCTTGAGCTTTTCGAGCATACGCCTGCGGGTTCGCTGCACTTCACGCTCTTCAGAAACAAGTGCCTCAAGCGACACCTCGACTTTGTTTTCGTCAACCACTACGTAGGTGAAATATTCAGACGCACCACGCCCAAGGAGGGAAACCGCCTCTTGAAGCTCTTGCTTAAAATCCTCTCGATCTCGATTAAGAACAGCAAGCTCACTATCAATGCGCTGAATCTCAGACTCTTTTTCTCGACGTTGCTGCATAAGCTCAAACATGCTGCGCTCCGCTGCACGCTTGCTCTCAAGGTCGGTCATCTTCTCGGTACGCTTCGTTACCACAGCAAGCTCGGCCTTCTCTTCCCTCTCCAAAGCTGCTTCAACCATCTTCTCAACCGACGCCAACTTACCCTTGAGCAGCACCAACTCTTCTTTGTCGGCTTCGGTGGTGTCAATAATTTCTCCTTGGCTTTTCTTAAGGAAACTGCGGAGTTGGTGAATGAGGTCAGTGAGAGCCCGACTGAGATTCGCTTCCCCGCCACGACCAAGAGCTCGTTCTGCTTGTCCTGCAATATCTTCTACCAGCTCCTCTAGGTGAGTGTGTGGAATGACTTTGCTTATAGGCTTTTCATTTTTGTGTGCATGTGCGAGTCTGCGCTCCAAGAATGCAATCTGTCCCTGTAATTGGGAAAGCTCGTGCTGGGCACGTTGCCGCTCTTGACTAGACTCTTTGTGGATTTGCTCAACTTTCTGCAAAGCTTCTTTTGCTTCGACGTCTTCAGTATCCTGGAGAGCTTCTTTTGCTTCGGCAATTTTTCTATGGAGTGCCTCGAGCTCGCTCTCTGGGATTCTCCGTGTTGCTGTCAGTCTATCAAAGTGATGTGCAATGTATGTATCTTCACGCTTGAGATAGTCAGCATACAAACGCTTGAGTTCAGCTTGTACCTCAAGTGAGCGTTCAGCTTTTTCTACCTGCTTTTTCAAATACTTAAGGTGTGGCGCAGCCTCACGTCTGAGAGATTCTACCTGCTTGATGTTTTCTTCGGTCTTTTCAAGCTTGCGATTGGTTTCTTGCTTCTTAAGCTGGAATACCTTAAGCCCAAGTGCGTCTTCAATCATTTCACGTCGCTCCTTGGGACCCGCCGAAAGAATGCGGTCAGCCTCACCTTGCGAGATGATGTGGTGACCAGTTGAACCGATGTTGGCATTAGCAAGAAGCTCTTGGATGTCTTTTAAGCGCACTCCTGAGCCATTGAGTTTGTATTCATTTTGACCGTCACGGTGGACGATTCGCTCGATTTTGACTTCGTCAAAATCGAGCGCAAACGTACGATTTACATTATCAAACGTCAGCTCAACCGACGCACGATTGCCCCGAGCAACTTTCTCAGAGCCACCCCAAATGAGGTCTTCGCCACGTTTACCACGCATCGACTTCACTGACTGCTCACCAAGCACAAAACGAAATGACTCAGCAACATTGCTCTTCCCTGAACCGTTTGGTCCGACGATCGCGGTAATAGGCACAGAAAATTCAAACTCGCTTTTTTTAGCGAATGATTTAAATCCGTTGATGGTGAGTTCCTTTAAATACATAACCTACCAACACTCTGCGCCTGCTGAGTATACAGCGTACACATTTGCTTGTGGCGTCGCTTGGCAATTGGTACCTGAACCACAGTTTCTTGGACATCTAGCAAACTCATCTGCATATGAAGTAATGGTGTTCACTTCGACAGTGTTATGAACAACAACCTTGTACGCGCTTCTGTCTGCATTAGTGAGGTATTCAAAACCAAGATCAGCACCACCCTGATTGGGATCGACCGGGAGTGCAGGGATATAATCCGGGGTGAGGCCTTGGATATAGTCAGAACATTGTGTAACGTATGAGTTGCCCGTTGTTGGTGGTGGTGCAGTCCAAATAGTACCACTAACAGAACATCCTCTAGCTGGATACATACCATGCTGGGACTTATAAACCTCAATAGCTAGCTGAAGTTGCTTCAAGTCTGATTTTCTTACCTTGTCTCTCGACTGCTGACGTGCTGTGCCGAAACTAGCAAAAACAATTGCCGCCAATACGCCAATAATAGCTGTCACCACCAAGACTTCAATGATGGTAAAGCCCCTATTACCGTCCGCGGCACTTCTTCCAAAGAGATTCATACATGTATAGTAGCATTTATAAGAGTGTCTTTTTCAAGAAGTTCACAAAATAAAACTACTGGATTTCACAAATGATATTTTCAGTCTGTCGAGCAACCATGTATGGTTCCTGACCCACACCACCAATGAAACCACCCCAAACAGCGTATGATTTTTGAAAGACTGATCCACTGCAATGATTCGGCTTTCGCATTGAAGAGCCAATAAGTGAGCGGTCGCACATGGCTACGTCACACATACCTGCCCTGTTCCCAGTATCACGTGGCTGCGTGCCCTCACTACACGGGACTTCCCCCGAAGTTGAAACATCACAACTTTTGAACTCATTACTTTCGTCGACAATCTCACTCTCAACGGTATTTTTCGCCTCAATTTTATAGGCCATTCTTTCATCGTTACCTGGGATATTAGAATCATCGGCGTTTGTGACGTACACATACCCTGAATCAGTCCCATTCAACTGGTCATCATTAGGAAGTACTGGAATATACTTTGGTGCCAAATCTTTAATGTACTGATTTGAACCATCAGGGCAGGCATATGCCGTGCCTATTTGCCCAGACCACTGCCCTGCCGGCCTACATCCTTCGGGATACTTGCCATTATCATTCTTGTAACGTTCAACTGCCGCTTGAAGCAATTTCAAGTCAGACCTTCTCTCCGCATCACGTGACTTTTTTCGAGCTTCGCTCATCCCGGCGATAACAATAGTCGACAGTACAGCAATGACAGACACGACGACCAGCACCTCGACGAATGTAAAGCCACGAACTTTTTTCATAAAAAAAGTATAGCATGCAAAATGGGTGACTTATTCAGTCACCCACCCTTTTACTTCAATCGCTTTCTCAGCTGCTTGTTGTTCTGCTTCTTGTTTTGAGCGACCACTGCCTTCAGCCACCTTTTCGTGTCGTAAAAATACACCGACGGTAAATACCCTATCGTGATCAGGACCCGACTGACCCGTTGTTTCGTAGGTTGGTGTCACCGAAGCGTGTTCTTGCGCTAGTTCTTGGAAACGACTCTTCGCGTCTTGCCAGAGACGCTTCCGTACAATCTCATCTGTCTTCTCAAAGAGGTGGCCGGCAATAAATGTCTTCGCGGCCTCATACCCTTGGTCAATGTAGATTGCACCAATACAAGCCTCAAAGGCATTGGCAAGAATATACTGACGAGCACGACCTACGTCTTTAGCTTCTCCTTTTGACATAAGGAGGTAGTCATTCACACCGAGCTTGGTCGATGCGTCAGCGAGTGAAATAGTGTTTACAAGCGCGGCGCGCACGGCAGTGAGTTCACCTTCTGGCTTTTCAGGGTATTTTGCAAAAAGAAAATCCGTCACCACAAGTTCAAGAACAGCGTCGCCAAGGAACTCAAGGCGCTCATTATGATCCCAAGTGGCATCACGGTGCTCATTTAAATATGAACGATGAGTAATCGCTGACAAAAGCACCTTGGTGTCAGAAAAGGTTACATTGAGTATCTTTTGTAGGGCTGTGAGGTTTTTTTGGATTTCCTGATCTTCCATAATAAACGGACAGTATCATTATTTTATTCCCCTGCCAACCAGCATGGTAATTGCCTTGGTTACTATCGGCAGGATGTCTTCGTAGAAATTAAGCTCAAGAATCTCTGCTACCTTGAACCATCTTGCGTCATCAAGACCACCTTTTTGCTCGAGCTTAATCTCAGAGTATGGTGAAGAAGCTAAAAAGTAATGGACTTGCTTGCGGATTTTTCCGAGCTCTGGGTTTGAAGCCACATATTCATTCATACCAAGCTCAGCTTCAATGGTGATATCAAGTCCCATTTCTTCTTTAAGCTCGCGAGTAGCGCCTGCTTCTACTGATTCAGCTTCTTCGATTTTTCCTTTAGAAAGAGTCCAGTGTCCAAAAATGTCATGAACGAGCGCGAGATACATCTGCCCCTCATGCTCTGCATACACTACTGCTCCCGCAAGACGTTGAATTGGCATCTGCTCAAACGGCACATCCTTTTTCTTTTTCTTACTTTGTTCCTCCTTTCCTGGTTCGCCGATTTCTTTGTAGACGGCACCGAGCACACCGTTTACAAAGCGACTGCTGTTCTCGCCACCGAACTGTTTGGCAAGCTCAATGGCTTCGTTGATAGCCACTTTTGCTGGGACTTCTTTACGATCAGCAAAGAGGAGCTCATAGAGTCCGAGGCGAAGGATATTTCTGTCTACTGGAGAAATGCGATCAATTGGCCACTCTGGAGCGGCTTTTTCAATAACCATGTCGAGCTCTGGCTGTTTTGCCATGACTCCATCAAGGAGTTTTTCCATGAATGGCAGGTCGGTTTTGTTTGGTGCGAACTCAGTAACATTTCGTACCAAAACCTCTTGAACTTCTTTTCTCTCGAGTGCGTTTAAATCCCACTCAAAGAGTGACTGAAGAACAATGCTACGTGAAAGATGTCGATTTGCCATAAATGTACTTAAAACTTCTACTGGGAACAGTGTACCACTAAAAAAGTAATGGAAGTGGAGGAATCCACAAAACAAAAGGCCCCGCGGAGCGGGGCCTTTTGCTTATTTTGAAGCTTCTGTGGATTGAGCTTCGCCCATCCCCTTGATTGCTTCGCGCTTTGCGCTCATACGAGCCTCGCGAGCCTCCTTCTTTGCCTTCATATCGACGACCATTTTTCCGTTGTAGAAACCACAGTCTAAACACATGTGGTGCGGTCGGTGCTGTGCGCCACAGTTCTGACAAGCAGAAAGAGTAGGCGTTTTAAGCGCATGATGTGAACGACGATTCGCGGTATGCCCGCGGGTATGACGCATTCGAATTACCATAGTGGCGAAACTATAACAAAATGGCTAAAAAAAGCAATAGTCTCAGAACTCCTACATTAAATGTATATAAAGCAAGGGGCCGGCTGACATAAATGTTCACCGGCCACCTGGTTAAATGTTGGAAATTACGTCTCCTGACGATTCCGATTATTGTACCTCGTTAGAGAGGGACAATCTTCACGCCGAGATCCTTCCTTCCGGAAAGGATTTTTTCGGTACACATCAAGAGCGCATTTCACGACAACGGTAAGATTGTCAGGTCGAAGTATGGCGCAAATGGACATCGGCCTTTTTGCCTGAAGCAATGTTGTATGCTCACAACCAAGACAATGTCCCCCGCGATCTTCGACAGCTTTCTTTGCCATCGTTTGGAAACAGTTTGGGCTTCCTGTTCCAAACTGCTTAACCATATCTTCGTAGGTCCCAACCACTTGCAGACTCCCTCTTCCCTAAGAACTAATATAGAAAACCAACTTACACTTTACCCCATAAATGTCGGTTTTGGCAATAGCTGACTCTATGCTCTGGGGATAGTCCAAATTGAGCAATTTTCTGACGATGAGATTTGGTGCCGTAGCCTTTGTGGAGCTCGAATTGGTAGGCGGGAAATTGCTTCGCAATTTCCCGCATGTACGCATCACGAGTTTCTTTAGCGCAAATTGATGCGAGTCCAATGACTAATTCTTTACTATCTCCTTTGATGATAGTTTCTTGCTCGTAGCTGGACGGCGCGCGAAGCGCGCCGTCCAGCCTCACGAAACAATCTTCCGGTTTCAGCTTCAGTTTCCTCAAACTCTTCTCAATTAAATTTCTAATTACGGCCGCGATACCATCAGAATCAATTTCTTTTGCATCACCCATTAAAACGACAAAATCCAACTCCCCCTCTCTCTTCAACTGCTTCGCACGCCAAAAAATCGCTTCGCGATTTTTTGGCGTCACCTTCTTACTATCACCCACTCCTTCAATCAACGACCAATCAAAATTATCTGGCACCACAACCATCCCCACCGCCACCGGTCCAGCGAGGGGCCCTCTACCCGCCTCATCGACACCAACAAGATTTTTCATTTGCATAATATATATAACTAAGTATAGTACACGACGGAACAGGCCAGAGAGGAGAGGTCCATGTCGCATGGCAACACCCGTCACTCGTCTGGATTGATTGACGAGTCACTTGATTACGTCCTGACCAGCCTCAGGATTCGCGAGTCCTATATCGGACAATCCCCAGCATGGCTTCGCGCAGAAGCCCACCAACTTCGGAATCCTGTACCAAGAATCGACCGTATCTTTGACCTCATTAATGGGAAAACCGAGACACGAGCATTCCAGGACACGGAACAAGAAGCAAGGGATGAGAACCCGGAGTTCTTTATCGGTACCAAGGATTCGTACATACAAAACACCGCCGCACCCAAGCTTGCCTGGCAACTCGCGGAAGCAGGTCTCATCCCCAAAAAGAGGAAACTCATATTTCGAGGATGGAGTGAACGCAGTCGTATTTTTGATCTCAACATCTACTGGAATCACCGAAATCGATGGGATGACTCAGAAGTGTCTGCGCTCTTCATTGAAGAGACTGCTAGCCTCTTCTTTGATTGGCAGGTGCGTTTCGGTTGGTCCGTCAAAGGCATTGAGTTCTTAACTGATGTTCGAATGATCAACCTAGTCTTCACAGGAAGGCACCGCCTCCTTCCTTCGGAGCGCTGGCACGAGGTCGTTCTTGAAGCTGACATCCCCACAGGGGCTCCGAGGCTCGTCGTTACCTAACGGCGAGCCTCATTGCTTTTTAAACGCCACGAGAACTCTGTTATACTATCTGACATGTCCAAGCTGAACGCTGAATTCGTCCATCTCCACGTCCACTCAATGTACTCGCTTCTCAATGCGGTACCAACCCCCAAAGAACTCGCCAAGGCCGCGAAGGCCGACGGACAAGACGCACTTGCCATCACAGACGCAGGCGCCCTCTACGGCGCCATTGATTTCTATAAAGCCTGTACTGCTCAAGACATCAAACCAATCATTGGACTTGATGCTTTCTTGGCGCCCCGCACTCGTTTTGATAAAGAAGTAAATATAGACAAACCCCGTAGTAGACTCGTCCTCTTGGCAAAGACCTTCAAAGGCTACCAAAATCTCATCAAGCTCGTTACTCATTCCAACATCGAGGGATTCTACTACCGCCCACGTATCGATGATGAACTTCTCAAAGAACTAAAAGAAGACCTCATTTGCATCATCCCTTCTTTCGCGGGCGAAGTAGCCCAAGCTCTCAAAGACAGCAATCCTGAGAAGGCCGCCCAGCGACTCGATTGGTATCGAAGTGTCTTTGGTGACGATTGCTACCTGGAAATTTCTCACCATCCAGAAATGTTTGGACATCAGGAGAATCAGGAAAAAATTAAAGGGCTCGCAAAAAAGACCGGCACACAACTCGTGGCAGCGCACGACGTGTATTACCTAAAGCCAGCCGATCGTCTCGCTCGCGAAACGATGATAAAGATTCAGAGCGGAGGTGTCGTAGACACCTCCGCCGACCACGAATCAGCAGAGGACTTCTCTTTCAAGACACAAGCAGAGATGCAAGAGTTCTTCAAAGATATTCCTGAAGCTATTTCAAATACAGTCAAAATCGCTGAAGCGTGTAATGTTGAAATCGTCATCGGACAAGACGCGTGGGTATTCCCTGACTATATTATTGAAAGTGGAAAAACACCTGATGATGAACTCTACGATACAGCTTGGGCGGGTGTGTCATGGCGCGGACTTGATCCAAACGATGAAGAAGTAAAGCAACGTCTCACTTTCGAGCTCGACGTCATTAAGATGAAGGGCTACGCTAAATACTTCCTCGTGGTAGGAGACCTTCTTCGTGAATCACGCGAGCGCGGTATTCTCACAACCATTCGAGGTTCGGTAGCGGGCTCACTCACGACATATGTCCTTGGTATTACCAACGTAGACCCACTCGAGTACAAACTCCCCTTCGAGCGATTCCTCAACCCTGAACGTCCGTCGGCTCCTGATATCGATATGGACTACGCCGATAATCGCCGCGACGAGATTATTGAGTATGCTAAGAGTAAGTATGGCGAAGACAAAGTGGCACAGATTGGTACCTTCGGTACGATGATGGCGCGCGCGGCGGTGCGTGACGTGTCTCGTGCGCTTGGACACTCGTACTCGACAGGTGATCGCATCGCAAAGCTCATTCCGATGGGTAGTCAAGGTTTTCCGATGACTATCGAAAAAGCCCTAGAAATAGAGCCGGATTTAGCAGAGCTCTACAAGAAAGACGCGGAAAGTCGTGAGGTGATTGACCTCGCGATGCAGTTAGAGGGACGGGTGCGCCACCTTGGTGTGCACGCAGCCGGCGTCGTCATCGCACCCGTCCCTCTAAACCAATACGTCCCTATCCAGCCCGACTCTAAAACCGGCAAGTACATTACCCAGTACGAAATGAAGTCTGTTGGTGAAGACGGTGTCGGCCTTCTGAAGTTCGACTTCCTTGGCATCAAAAACTTGGCGATTCTTGCCGATGCGGTAAAGCGTGTAAAGAAAATCCACGGAGTTGAAGTCGATATCGAAAACGTCGATGTTGAAGACAGAAAGACATTCGAGATGCTCGCTCGTGGTGAAACGATGGGGCTCTTCCAGCTCAACGGTTCAGGCATGACAGCATTCTTAAAGCAGCTCAAGCCGACCACTATTCACGACATCAACGCGATGGTGGCACTCTACCGTCCTGGCCCGATGGAAATGATTCCGACATATATCGAACGTAAACATAATCCGTCCCTCGTCACCTATCTCGATCCTCGCCTTGAGGAAATTCTCGATCGTTCATATGGAGTTATCACCTACCAGGACGACGTTATGATGACCGCCATCAAGCTCGCTGGATACAGCTGGCTCGACGCAGACAAACTTCGTAAAGCGATGGGTAAAAAAGTCCCCGAGGTAATGGCCGCTGAAAAAGATAAGCTCATGAAAGGATTCCTCGAAAACGGCCTTTCAGAAAAGAAAGCCGATGAACTCTGGAAGCTCATCGAACCATTTGCTGCGTATGGGTTCAACAAGGCGCACGCAGCGTCATACGGCCGTGTCGCCTACCAAACCGCCTACATGAAGGCAAACTTCCCTGTTGAATATATGTCAGCCGTACTCACAGCCGACTCTGGTGACACCGAAAAAATTTCTGAAATCATTCACGAATGTGACCGTATGGGGATTGAAGTGCTCCCGCCTGACATCAACGAATCGTTCGCTGACTTCTCTGTGGTACCTGGGAAAAACACCATTCGCTTCGGGCTTAAGACAATTAAAAACTTCGGTGAAGGTATTACAGAACTCATTGTAGAAGAACGAAAAACGAATGGTGCATACTCTTCTCTCCAAGACTTCCTTACTCGCATTCACGACCGCAGCCTCAACAAAAAATCCCTCGAAGCCCTCATCTGCGCTGGGGCCTTTGATGCCTTTGGCGACCGCGGTCAACTCTACGGCAACCTAGACGGTCTCCTCGCCTACAACCGCGAACATGTAGCCGGCAAGGAAACAGGTCAGGATTCCCTTTTTGCAGATCTCGGCGCTGTAAGCGATTTGGTGTTAGTGCCAGTTGACGATGTGTCTCAAGGTCAACGACTTCTCTGGGAAAAAGAACTGCTTGGTGTGTACGTATCTGGACATCCGCTTGATGCGCTCAAAGCTGAGGTCGAGAAGCGACCACGTATCGCACAAGTCCGCGCCGGCTATAAAGGCACAACAGTCGTGACAACCGGCCTCATCGAAAGTGTCCGCGAACTCCTCACCAAAAAAGGCGACAAAATGGCCTTCATCAAGCTTGTTGACCAAACCGACTCGATTGAACTCACAGCCTTCCCCGCCACCTACCTTGAGCAAAAAGATATTCTCCAGCCCGGCACCTGTGTCGCCATCAAAGGCAAACTCGACATCCGAAACGACGAGCCGAGCATTCTCATCGACCGCGCAAAATCTCTTACGCCGACTCAAACGACTCTTCCTATTGAGTAAATTGACATTATTTATCTAGACGGTAGGATAGATACTAATCAGAGATTGTGGTGGCTACCAACCATCAGGCTCCGCCGGAAATTCCCTTCCCTAATCTGAGCAAATGAGCGCCTCATGGCATACCATGCGGAATCTCGGTGGAACCGCGGTTACAAGATCGCCCGAGTAAAAATTCAAAGCCTTTTGAATTTTTACTCGGGCGCTTTTATTTATCAGTTAAGCAGCTTAGTCAGTATTATCTTTCTTCAGACACGCGTCCTCGTCTCCTGCGGACTCGGCGCTCTGCTCGTCCGATTTTCGCACCAGTGCGACCAAGCAAAATCGAACTGCGCAAGGTCTTCAAAAAGACAATGCCGACACGCAGCATAAAATTTAAGAAGAGGCGAAGCGAATTTTTCGAAACATTCGCAGCGACAATTATCGGAGCGAGGACGTTGAGGAAGGTTCGCTTCGTCCTTTCGCCACACAACCCACAAATTTATGTCAGAACAACTAAACAACAAACGTCACACTCTCGCCCACCTCTTGGCAGCGGCAGTATTAGAAAAATACCCACACGCCAAACTTACCCTTGGTCCAGCTATCGATACTGGTTTCTACTACGATATTGATTTTGCTGGTGGAGCAGTGCCCGGTGACAACGACCTCAAAGACCTCCAGAAGTCGATGAAGAAACTCATCAACAAATGGACTGAGTTCACTCATGAAGTAGTATCGGCAGACAAAGCTCGCGAAGTGTTTGCTGGCAATCCATACAAAACTGAACTCATAAACGAAATCGAAGCTCGTGATGAAACCATCACTCTCTACACCTGCGGTGGTTTTACCGACCTCTGTCGTGGTGGACACTGTGACAATCCGAAGGAAGAAATCAGCACCGACGCATTTAAGCTTGATAAAGTCGCTGGAGCGTACTGGCGTGGAGACGAGAAGAACCCCATGCTTACGCGCATCTACGGCCTTGCATTTGATACCGAAGAGGAACTACGAGCATACGAGCTTCGCATCGAAGAAGCAAAAAAGCGCGACCACCGCAAACTCGGCAAGGAACAAGACCTCTTCACCTTCTCTGAACTCGTCGGCGCCGGCCTTCCACTATGGACTCCAAAAGGCACTCTCATCCGTCATCTCCTCGATGAGTACATGTGGCGATTGCGCCAGAAGCACGGCTACCAACGAGTCACCATTCCACACATCACGAAGAAAGACCTCTACGAAACCTCTGGCCACTGGGAGAAATTTGGAGACGAACTGTTCCGTATCAAGACCCGTGAAGGTAAAGAGTACGCACTCAAGCCAATGAACTGTCCGCACCACACGCAGATTTTCGACCGTAAGCCACACAGCTACCGCGAAATGCCACAGCGCTATGCTGAGACAACGATGGTATACCGTGACGAACAGTCGGGCGAGCTCGGTGGTCTCACTCGCGTACTCTCAATCACTCAAGACGACTCACACGTCTTCTGTCGCCACAACCAAGTGAAGGATGAGTTCTTCCGAATCTGGGACATTATCGACACCTTCTACGGAACTTTTGGCTTTGCTGAGATGCGCGTTCGCCTCTCCTTCCACGACCCTGAGAACATGAGTAGTTACCTCGGTACACCAGAAATCTGGGCGGGTGCCGAAAATGCGCTGCGCGCCATCGCCACCGAGCGAAAGGCTGATTTCTTTGAAGGTATTGGCGAAGCAGCCATGTACGGACCAAAACTCGACTTCATGGCTAAGGACTCACTCGGTCGCGAACACCAGGTAGCCACCATTCAGCTTGATATGAATCTTCCTGAACGATTTGACCTCACATGTATTAATGAAGAAGGCAAAAAGGAGCGTATTGTAATGATTCACTGTGCGGTCATGGGCTCTCTCGAACGCTTTGCAGCGGTTCTCTTCGAGCACCTCGGTGGCAGTTTCCCACTCTGGCTCTCACCAACACAAGTTCGTATCATTCCTGTTGCAGATGCGCACTCTGCGTACGCAGCTGAGGTTCATGAAAAACTCCTGGCCGTTGGACTCCGTGCCGAACTTGATAACAGCAACGAATCAATGGGTAAGAAGATTCGCGCAGCTAAACAAGAACGTCTTCCGTACTTCATCGTTATCGGTGACAAGGAAGTAGCTGACAAAAAAGTGACACTTGAGAGCCGTGACGGGAACCCTGAAGAACTAGCCCTTGATGTAATCGCCAATCATCTTCTTGCTATCAACGATACCAAGAAGATGTAGTGAAATAAACAAAAACGTATTACGTACTAACTGGCAGAAGCACGAAAAAAACCGCCCGAGGGGGCGGTTTTTTTTCATGCTGGTAACTAAATCTCCTCCACCTCCCCCACACTCTCAACGGTCACACTCTTCGTCCAGGTGTTAGCAGGGACGAGCAGGTCGACACAGCGCATGGTGTACTCACTCTTA
>JBDLTL010000022.1:0-12200 GCA_039799085.1 Candidatus Parcubacteria bacterium
TGGGGGGGCGCCCTTGGCCCCCCCCGGCGCTCCAAACCTATATATAAAGCCACTAAATTGACTTTTCACGTAAATATGTTATTATTTCATCAACATTTCCTATATAATTAAAGGACGAAAAATGCCTGCTCATTCCCCCACAACCATCATTCTTTCGACGCAGAATCCTAGCAAGGCGCTGCAGATCAAAACCCTCTTGAATGACGACCGCTTTGAGGTGGTCTCACTCGGAAGTCTTGGCATTACTGAAGAAGTGATCGAGGACGGTGAAACTCTCGAAGCCAATGCACGCAAGAAAGCGTTGTTTGGACTCGAAAAGACTGGTCTCTGCACCATCGCAGAAGATACCGGACTGTTCATCGATGCGCTCGACGGCAAGCCTGGCATCTATGCGGCACGGTGGGTAGGTCACGATGCCACAACCGAAGAAATCGTGGCCCATACACTCAAGGAACTTCGCGGAGTGCCACCTCAGAAGCGGACAGCCACCTTCAAGACGGTGGCAGTAGCAGCCTTCCCGGACGGCACAATCGTCGCCTGTGAAGGCAGCATCGCGGGAACAATTCTCGAACAACCTCGCTCGACACCACAACCGGGAATGCACTACAGCATTCTCTTCCAACCCAACGGCCAGGACATGGTCTGGGCAGAGATGACCACAGAGGAACAGAATGTCATCAGCCACCGCGGACAAGCCTTTCGGCAACTGCGAGCGGCACTGGTACATAAGTGCCTCTAACAAATTCCCGCGGCGGGCTCCTCACAGAGCCCGCCGCAAATTTTTATACAAGAAAAGCCGCATTGGCTTTCGCTAGTACGGCTTTCGGGCGACGGATGATCTTAAGCGATCATCGGAGCAATGTGTAAGTAGGTCAGGAGACCTAACATGGCGAGGCTCAGACATTGAACCATCCATGAGTTTTCACTTGCAAACGTCATTTGGACATCACTCTTCTCAGGTGAGGTCGTTGTAATTGATTCACTCATATATTTTTGAATGATTATTGAAGAACTGTGGGGACTATTCCCCGAAGAACAATTTCTAAAACTGTAGGGAGTGCAACCGGTGTCGCACGTCCTAAAGTACAACGCAAGGAGGACCCAGCTTGCGCTGGGTCCTCCGGTTGTCCATATATAATACTCCCCTTTAAAACTTCAACAAGTACCCTACTGTGTATAACTCGAGATAGCTTGAATACACAAAAGCCGCGCCCTTTGGGCGCGGCTTTTGTTAGTCTTTCGACACTACATCATTTTGACGTCGATGTTCACGCCTGATGGAAGTGAGAGATTCGTGAGAGCCTCTACTACCTTAGGACCGGGATTCAAGATGTCGATTACACGCTTGTGTGTTCGCATCTCAAACTGTTCTCGCGCGTCCTTGTGAACGAACGTTGAACGGTTCACAGTATACTTCTTAATCTGCGTAGGCAGTGGAATTGGTCCAACTACCTTGGCATCAAAGCGAGTTGCTGTATCGATGATTTGCTTCACAGAGGCATCAAGAATCTTGTGTTCGTATGCTTGCACACGAATACGCAATTTGTTGATGGTTCCAGAAGCTGATTTTTCGGTAGCCATAGTAATAATTAGTTACTTCGAGAAGTGCTTGGATTGCTTCGGATACGAGGCGCACGAGGTTGGAGGCGCGAACCGTACTTTTCGTACGGTGAACGCCGACAGTCCGATGTGCAACAAAGTAGACGGAGTGAGTCCAAGTGCTTCTTACGCAACGATCTTTGTTACTACACCAGCACCTACTGTCTTACCTCCTTCACGAATCGCGAAGTTAGTCTGCTCTTCGAGGGCTACTGGAGCTACGAGCTTTACCTTGAAGGTAGCTGTGTCTCCTGGCATAACCATTTCAGTACCTTCAGCGAGAGTTACGTCTCCAGTTACGTCAGTTGTACGGATGTAGAACTGTGGCTTGTAACCTGAGAAGAATGGAGTGTGACGTCCACCTTCATCCTTTGAGAGAACGTATACTTCAGCTTCGAATTCTGAGTGAGGAGTTACTGAACCCTTCTTTGCAAGAACCTGACCACGGTGTACGTCTTCCTTCTTGATACCGCGGATAAGGATACCAGCGTTGTCTCCAGCCTGAGCTCGGTCGAGCTGCTTGTTGAACATTTCAACTCCAGTAACAGTAGTAGTTGCAGTATCCTTGATACCAACGATTTCTACTTCTTCACCTACCTTTACAGCACCACGTTCTACACGACCAGTTACTACTGTACCGCGTCCTTCAATTGAGAAGATGTCTTCAATTGGCATAAGGAACGGCTTGTCGAGATCACGTTCTGGTGTTGGGAAGTATGAGTCCATTGCGTCAGCAAGGTCAATAACCTTCTGCCCCCATTCTGATGAAGGGTCGTTGAGAGCCTGGAGGCCTGAACCGTGGATGATTGGAGCGTTAGCACCATCGTATCCGTTTGCAGAAAGAAGTTCACGAAGCTCTTCTTCTACGAGTTCAAGCATTTCCTTGTCATCTACCATGTCACACTTGTTGAGGAACACGATGATGCGAGGTACACCTACCTGCTTTGCGAGAAGCACGTGCTCACGAGTCTGTGGCATCGCTCCGTCAGTAGCAGCAACCACGAGTACAGCACCGTCCATCTGGGCAGCACCAGTAATCATGTTCTTAATGTAGTCAGCGTGTCCTGGCGCGTCGATGTGCGCGTAGTGACGATTTGGAGTTTCGTACTCTGAGTGAGAGAGAGAAATTGTAATACCTCGAGCCTTTTCTTCTGGGGCCTTATCGATATCTTCAACAGCCTTAACGTTAGCTGTGTAGCCTTCACCCTTTGCCTTAAGACAAGTGAGGATTGCAGCAGTAAGCGTAGTCTTACCATGGTCAACGTGACCAATGGTACCTACGTTAATGTGCGGCTTTGAACGATCAAATGCATCTGCCATAAAATACTTTACTTAGTATGTAGATAATAAACCGCACACAAACACAGTAGCTGTGTAGTGAGTGTGCAAACACTGCGGCGCGAGAACGGTGCGCGGTGTTTGAACACTGACGTGTGAAAGAGCATTGTATTTTCTCTCCTCCCAGACATGAGTCCGTGGCGGTGGCGCTATGGTACCAGAGATTGCTGATTTTGCAACATTTTGACTTAAAATAAAGAAAAACGGGTGGGGCCTTTGGCCCCACCCGTTTTTCTCCTTACAGACTAGTCGTCAGAATATTCTTTGACACCACGAGTCTTCTTGATTTCAGCCGCTACCTGCGGTGGAACCATTTCATAGTGGTCAAATTCCATTGTCATAGATGCTCGTCCCTGAGTCATCGAACGGAGAGTGTTGGTGTATCCGAAGAGTTCAGATAGTGGCACCTTCGCGCGGATGATAGTCTTGCCACCGAGTTCTTCGGTACCTTCTACCTGACCACGCTTTGAAGCAATACTTCCGTTGATATCACCCATGTACTGCTCTGGAGTACGCACTTCTACCTTCATGACTGGTTCGAGGATGACAGCGTCAGCTTTCTTAGCAGCTTCCTTGAATGCGTTGATAGCAGCGAGACGGAAAGCGATTTCTGAAGAGTCCACGTCGTGGAATGAACCGTCGAAGAGTTCGACAGAAATATCTTCCATCTTGTACCCAGCTACGAATCCACGGCCCATAGCTTCCTTCGCACCCTTTGATACTGCAGGAATGTATTCTCCTGGAATCGCACCTCCCTTGATGTTGTTTACGAATTCGAAGTGATCTTCACGAGTGATGTTCTTTGGAAGTGACTTACCTTCTTCGAGCTGAAGTGCTTCAAGTGGCTTGATACGAATCTTTACGTGACCATACTGACCACGACCTCCTGACTGCTTTACGTACTTGTATTCCGCTTCAGCTTCACGCTGGATGGTCTCTCGGTACGCTACCTGTGGAGCGCCGATGTTGGCTTCAACACCGAATTCACGCTTCATACGGTCGACGATAATATCGAGGTGAAGCTCACCCATACCTGCAATGATAGTTTCTGCAGTTTCTTCATCGGTTGACACCTTGAAGGTTGGGTCTTCGTCTGAGAGACGCTTGAGCGCTACACCCATCTTTTCTTGGTCGTTCTTAGTCTTTGGTTCTACACGTACTGCTACCACTGGTTCTGGGAAGGTAATCTGCTCAAGAGCAATCGGCTGCTTCTCATCACAGAGTGTGTGTGAAGTCTTTACTTCCTTGATACCTACGGCTGCAGCAATTTCTCCAGCGTATACTTCGTCGATTTCTGTTCGCTTATCAGCCATGAGTCGTACGATACGACCTACACGTTCTTTGTTTCCAGTTGAAGAGTTCAAAATGTATGAACCTGACTTGAGTGTACCTGAGTACACACGGAAGAAGGCGAGCTGCCCAACGAACTTGTCGTCCTGGAGCTTGAATACGAGAGCTGAAAGTGGCTCTGAGTCATCAGCCTTTCGAGTCACCACCTTTTCTTCATCGTCTGGGTCTGTTCCCACAGTTGGCGGAAGATCGACCGGTGATGGGAGGTAATCTACCACCGCGTCGAGCACGAGCTGTACACCGATGTTTCGGAGTGCAGTACCGGTAAGGATTGGGAAAATTTCGTTAGCAAGTACAGCCTTACGGAGAGTTGCCTTAAGCACTTCGTTTGTTGGGAGTTCACCAGCAAGGTATGCTTCCATTACTGCATCGTCGTGCTCAACAACACGCTCGATGAGCTCAGCTCGCCACTTCTCAGCCTCAGCCTGGAGATCTGCTGGGATTTCTTCTTCAGTTACATCCATCCCCATTTCTCCACCAAAGCGATACGCTTTCATAGTAACGAGATCGATAGTTCCCTTCATAGTATCTTCAGCTCCGATTGGAATCTGGATACGGACAGCCTTCTTTGAGAGGCGATCGTGGATAGATTTCACTGACGCGTCGAAGTCGGCTCCGAGCTTGTCCATCTTATTGATGAAACAAAGACGAGGAACGTTTGCTTCGTCAGCATAACCCCAGTTAGTTTCAGTCTGTGGCTCTACTCCGGCAGCACCGTCGAATACCACTACCGCGCCGTCGAGTACGCGCATTGAGCGCTTTACTTCTGCAGTGAAGTCGATGTGACCTGGAGTGTCGATGATGTTGAAGTTGTACATCTTCGACTTATCCTTACGATCCTTCTCAAGGGTCTTTGACCAATTACATGAGATAGCCGCCGCAGTAATCGTAATACCACGTTCGCGCTCTTGCTCCATCCAGTCAGTGACAGTAGCACCATCGTGCACCTCACCGATTTTGTGACTCATACCGGTGTAGAAAAGTACACGTTCTGAGGTTGTTGTTTTACCAGCGTCCACGTGCGCTACGATACCGAAGTTACGCATGCGGTCGATTGGGAATTCTCGTGCCATAAAATAATAAGTTACTTATATATGTGTGATGAATAAATTACCTCCCTATGAGCGTCACACGCTCGTCATAGAAAAAATAGCCTGACGGCTAATCGGCGATACTATACGGTATAAACAGAAAAACGGCAATCAGCTCTATTAAAAAGCACTAGATAGGAGTATAAAGAAGATAGCCAAAGGAGGCAGCTATGACCAAGCAATTGTTCAACGGGCTGCTCGTTCTTGCAGCTCTTCTCGTTTCTTTCCCTTCATTTGCCAATTCGGTACCGACGGTGCCGCCTGCAGAATCACTCGCTGTCGTATCGGTTCCGGTGGTGCAGCCACTACCGGTCGATGAGTCAGCCCCTGAATTCTGGCTCACTGGTCGTGTGAGTCTTGTCGGTGGAGAGGTCTCGAGCTCACAGCAACAGCATCGCTATGCCCTGCTCGAAAACCTCCCCTTCATGACAAGCGAAGCAGAATACCAATCGAGCATCGCAAGTGGTCGACTGGTCCGTCTGGAAGGTCCGTATCTCGAAATGCATGCACGCAGACCGTACGTCCTTCCTTCAACGGCGGCGTTCGTGCTTGAACTTTCGCGAGGATACTTCGAATTTGGGTGCGGACGGCTTGTTGTGAAAGACGCCGCCCGACTCGTTTCGGAGCAACCGAGCAATGGTTCGACCTTCTCGGTTCACCCTGCTGGTATGGCGGTCGACGTCCGCACGAAGTACATTCGGCCAGAATGCGCTGACTGGCTTCGCGCCTACATCAGCGAAAAAGAAGCTGAAGGGAAAGTCGACGGCACTCAAGAATGGCGACCAGAACATCTTCATGTGGTCGTCCCACTACAACCTCGAGGACCTTCCCGGTTACTCGCGACAACAACAACCTCGGTCGGGGCACCCTAGCTCCGACCGAATTTGTATGTATAATGGTCATAATGTTACACACGAACGCAGCCTACTATTTCTGGTGGTTTAGCCCGAGAGAAACTCGAGCTGTGTTTGTGACTATCTAATATAGGAATGAACAAAAGCCGCGAGTTTCTCAAGAAAATCGCGGCTTTTGTTAGCCGAAGCGACACCAGAATTCTTCTCGTCTCACTTCGACTCGCAATCCCGCGAGTCGAGTACTACCCATGAGGGATGAGTATGTCCTTTCCGATCCTGACCAAAGATGAGTTTCTGCGCCACTTTCGTGAGAAAGGAGTGAATCCAAGATTCTTTGACCCGCATGCTATCGACGCCGTGGGTACCTGCTACTACCACACTATCAAGGATGATGTGGTGGCAGGAGCCTACTCCTTTGAGCACTTCATTCGAGCATATGTTCAGATGGAGGCCAAAGGTTGTCTCAAGCACATCCACGACGTACGCTCATTTGCTAGCTGGCTGAAGGTCCAGGAAGCAAGTGGAAACGACGCAGATGGAGGAGTCGACGAATCGACAGCAGATATCGATTACTTCATCTCAGCAGAACTAGCAATCCAGCAATCTCACAGTGGTGGCTGGTACAATAGCGAGCTAGCTGACTGAAATGCGAAAGGCCGGCAGCTTCCTAGAAAGTTTCTAGGAAGCTGCCGGCCCTTTCTTTTTCCCTACCACCCCAACTTCTTCATCGCTTCGAAGACTCGCTTGAAGCCAGCAACATTGGCCCCGATGACGTAGTCGACACCACGTTCAGTCTGGCCATTCTCGACACACAGAGTGTGAATGTTTTTCATAATATTTTGAAGCTCAGTATCGACTCGCTCTTTTGTCCACGCATAGTGCGTAGCATGTTGTGCCATCTCAAGTCCTGATACCGCCACCCCGCCAGCATTCGCTGCCTTGCCTGGCGCAAATGGAATCCCGGCCTCACGCACGACATGAACAGCCTTATCTCCAAGTGGCATATTGGCCCCTTCGACAATCAGCTTCGCGCTCCTAACCATTGCCCGAGCATCGTCTTCATTCACTTCATTTTGGGTAGCACACGGGAAGTACGCATCTGCTGCCACCCTCTGCCAAAGCGAACCTTCATGGTACGAAGCTCCCTCAACGTGAACCTCATCGAGATTTTTGCCACTCTTCTTAATAAACATAATGACGTCGATGTCTTCTTTTGAAAATCCACCAGACTTATAGACGTACCCGCCTCTGTCAGATAGCGTAACTACTTTGGCACCGAGCTCGAGCAATTTACGCGCAGTAAACTCAGCCACATTACCAGAGCCAGATACTGCTACTGACATTTCTCCGAGTGAGAGATTGTGATACTTTGCCATCGCATCAGCAAAGTACACAATGCCATGACCAGTAGCTTCAGTTCGGCCGAGTGAACCACCGTGAAGTGGATCTTTTCCAGTGAGCGCTCCTTCGTTGCCGTTGGTTATCTCCTTGTACATGCCGTACATGTAGCCGATCTCCCGACCACCGACGCCGATGTCACCAGCTGGTACGTCACGCTCAATACCGATATGTCTATGGAGCTCGAGCATAAAGGCACGAGTGAACGAACGAATCTCATTGTCACTCTTTCCCTTTGGATTGAAATCACTTCCTCCCTTACCAGCACCGAGCCTGAGGCCGGTGAGGGCATTCTTAAACATCTGTTCAAAACCAAGAAACTTCAAAATATCTTCATTCACTGACGGATCAAAGCGAAGTCCGCCTTTGTATGGTCCAAGCGCAGAATTAAACTGCACACGGTAGCCGGTGTTTGTACGCGTAACTCCCCTATCGTCTACCCAATCAACTCGAAACGTAATGATGCGTTCAGGAATTAAAATGCGCTCGAGCAATCGATAGTCCGCTTCGGTCGCATTTTGCTCAGTGAGATATGCAGATACGCTCGCGAGTAATTCTTCTGCAGCCTGCAAGAAGGTTGGTTGCTGTGGGTACTTAGCGGTCAAACGCTCAAAAATTTCACTAGTATTCATACGTGTTATTACCCACCTATTGTACCGAAAATTTCACACGGTGAGATGTGTTGCTATACTACAAAACATGAATACATATAAAGGAAGCTGTCATTGTGGGACAGTCACATTTGAAGTTACAGGCGACATTATTGAAGCGCTCCGCTGCAACTGCAGTCACTGCAAACGAAAGGGCTTTCTCCTTACCTTTGTCCCCGTAGAGCATTTTCTTCTCAAGAGCGGTGAAGAAAACCTCACAACCTACCAGTTCAATAAAAAGCACATTGACCATATGTTTTGTAAAACCTGTGGTGTGCAAGGCTTTGGGTACGGACACGACGGAAATGGTAACTACATGTACGCTATCAATACCAACTGTCTTGAGGATTTTGATTCATACAGCTTGCCTGTAAGAGACTTCGACGGTGCAAGTCTGTAAGACGAAGTAAAAACCGGGCGGCCCTATGGGCCGCCCGGTTTTTACTTCTTCACCACTTTATCCTTCTTTGGTTTCTTCACTTCCTTTTTTCTATCCATTCCTTTTGCCATATGTAATTTTTATACGGTTGATTATAACAAGACTATTGAAAATTTCACCACTTCTCCAGCCTCAATCTCTTCACTCTTACGCACCTTTGCCTTAAGCGGCAAGATATAACTGCCAGAATACTTATCAGGGAAAATTGATGTCTTCCATGTCGTCTTAGCAATCGTCACTTCTACAGGAAGCGAGCCGAATCCTTTTGCATTCGAACCGAAGTCCTTCTTTATCTCTTGCCCACGCACTTTCTCCAGGGTAATGAAATGCCAGTTGGCACTTTCACCGGGGTAAAGCCACACTTTTGACGTCAGTGTGTAGGTCTTTGTTTTCATTATGGAGCACACTGACCTTCAGTGTAAGAAATTACTCTGTCTTCAGCGCAGGCGAAGCAACTGTTTGGGTACGTCTGCGGAACAGGATCACACGGAGTAGTGACACACTCCACCTGCACCGCACCACACACTGGTGCATATATCTCAATACACGCTTCGGCTTCGCGCTGCTCAGGAGTACAGGTGATTGCTGTTCCTGAAGGCTGCTCACTTGGACAGGTGGCAAACTCACAGTCCGGTCCTGTGCGTCCAACCGATGAACCATCAGGACACATCATTGCGTCTTGTGGACAGACGTCGGAGACAACCGGAGAGTCAGGAGAAAGTGGTGGCACTTCCGTCTCTGAAGTTTTGGTTGGTATTGCTGCTACAGAAAGTTCTGCAAGAATATCTTCCATACTAGAAATACCCTTTGAAGCCAGTCTCGTCTCAACGTTTGTAAACAATGTTTCAAATCCAGCATCACTGATACTGTCATTTTTTTGAGTGGCACTATCTCTATTTACGTACCACAAGTTACCTTCACTAAATTCATACTGCCCGACAGCGGCCGCAACACCGCTAAAATCTTCTGGAAGAAACCCGGGGTACACGAACATCATGAGTTGTGGGTTATATCCTGTGATAGAGTCATCGAAGCGTTCCTCAAGCGCAGGTAACAGTGCTACTTTAAATTGTGATGCGTCAGCATGTGTACCTACCGCCTGAAAGTCATTTACGTCAGGAGCAGAAACGTTACCTGGCGCAAGCACAAGTCCCGACAAAAGGAGTCCGAAGCCGACGCCGAATACAAGAATAAATGATGAAAGAAAAAACGCGTGAGTTTTTGTCATACCACTATGATGTAATGATGCGAGCATTTGTGCAAGAGAAAATTTCGTGCAACTTTACATCTGTTACAATATGCACATGAAACAGAAGCAAAGAAAAATACTCGAAACCGGCTACGACATTGGTGGAACTCAGCAACAGCGTCTCATCACGGTACTCAACGAGCTGGAAGAGGAGGTAGAAAAGCAAAACTCCTTCAGTCACATTTTCGTGCGTGGTGCGCTGTACGGTCTTGGTACTGTCATCGGCGCAACGGTACTTCTCGCACTTCTCGGTAGTGGTATTGCGATGGTGGTGAAGTCACTTGGCGTCGACAGCCTTCCATTCATTGGTAACTTCGTAGAGAAAATTGTCGTCGAGCAACTCAACGAACAAGGAAGATAAAAAGCACCTACCGGTGCTTTTTATCTTTAAGGAGAGATTCCTTTTCAGTTCGTGTGAGCTGCTTTATCTGATGCTCTCGTTTCAGCGCGTCACTTCGCGTGGAACATGCTTCAGTGTAGACAAGTGCCACCGGGCGACGGCCGCGCGTGTAACGCGCGGCCGCTTTCGCATTCACCTCACCATTGTGTTCTTTTACCCGCTTCTCAACATCGGTCGCATAGCCGGTATAGAGCGTACCATCAGAGCAGCGGAGCATGTAAACAAAGTGACTCATGTTTCTCTATTATAACGAACTGCGGCGGCCACTTCGTGGCCGCCGCAATCTCTCTACTTCTTCCCCTTAAGCTTACTTAAATCAAGCACCTGATCAATCCGGATTTGTTCCACAAACTCCGGTACGTGGGACACGAGAATCATGGCTCCCTTGTACTCATCGAGTGCTTTTGCAATCACAGGAATGTGACGGAAATTGATGTGGTTGGTCGGCTCGTCGAGAATAAGCAGTCCCGGCTCTTCCATCGTGAGTTTCGCAAATGCCACAAGTCCCTTCTGTCCCTCGGAAAGATTCCCGACCTTCACTTTCATCACATCACCATAGAGGAGGAAGCCAGCAGCAATCGAACGCATCTTTTCTTCTAGCTTCTCTTTCATCGAATCCATAAGTGTCTCAAAGACGGACTTATCGAAATCGAGGTTTGAAAAATCCTGACGGTAGTACCCAATCTGTACATTCTGTGACACATGTTCACCCTTCGCGTGACCAGTCGCAAGGCGCTCAAGCAGTGTCGTCTTACCGATACCGTTTGGTCCGACAATCTGTAAATGCTGACCACGCTTCAAGACTACCTCACACTCAACCTCCTTCGGCTCGTGACTCTTTATGACTGTCAGCGAGTCGATGCGTACAACTTCTAGTGGAATGTCTTCATGTGGCTCAATAGTAAACGGACGAATCGCTTTGTCCTCTCGACGAACATCGACTTTATTCTCTTCGGCCTCTTCGATTTCGTCACGCATACGCTTCGCGACAAGACGCATCTTTCCGCCCTTTGAAGCAAAGTAGTTGACCTTGTCTTTGTTTTCCTGAATTTCTTTTGCAAGACGTGCGTTCTCTCTTTTCTCCTTTTCTACCTGAGCAGCAATGTCACGGACTACGGCATGGTAGTTACCGTTGTACTGTTCGACTTGCCGTCGTTGGGTGTTGAGGTAGAGAACGCCCTGCGTAAAGGCATTGAGAAACTCCGCATCGTGAGAAATCACCAGCACAGTCTTCTTGTACTCTTTAAGAAATTCCGTGAGGTGCTCGATACCAGCAGTATCGAGATTGTTGGTTGGCTCATCGAGCAAGAGCACGTCTGGCTCTTGGATGAGTGCTGACGCCAAGAGGAGGCGTGCCTGCTGACCGCCAGAAAAACTTCCCATGATGCGTTCTTTGAACGAATCCTTCTGCTTCTCACTTGGAACGAGATTTACCACCTCAAGTACCGCGTCGATTTTTGGATCGATGTTGTATACCTTTTCGTCAAAACATTTCTCAAAGAATTCACGGACAGTAAGGATGAGTTCATCGCGGGGAATAATCTGTCTTGAGACAGCGATGGTTGTGCGTGGCTCGATATTGATATTACCTTCGTCAGGTTGAAGGGCTCGGGTGATGAGTGAAAAGATGGTCGACTTACCAGCGCCATTTTGTCCCATGAGGGTGAGCTTCGCTCCGCGACGCACCACAAAGTTGGCTTCTTTTAGAATCGGACGAGTAATATTGTATTCGTATGATACGTCTTTAAAGACGATGATACCTTCGGCACGTGACATAGTGCGGAAACTGTACACTATTTTTGTATATTTAGAAACGGCCGGCGAGCAAAGCT
>JBDLTL010000023.1:0-12058 GCA_039799085.1 Candidatus Parcubacteria bacterium
CCACCCAATCAGACTTGGTGTCTTTGTCGGTTATCTTTTGGAGATTGTTGGTCTCAAGCGAAACACCTGCACGAGGCGCCTGGTCTTCTATCCAAGTCAAAATATCAATACTTGAGCCCTCACTCAATAAAAGATGGCCGTCGAGCGTTGTTCGTTTTTCTTTAGAGCCTTCGTAGATATTTTGCAAATCTGAGTAAAACCTATCCTGCTGCTGTTGCTTAGCGAGTGTTTCAATTTGACCGTGGAGTACGCGCTCTTTATGGTGTACAAAATATACAGAAAGAGAGAAAACAGCGACTGCGCCGAGTAGTATCAAGAATGAAAATATTGTGTTTCTCAGAGTCGACCGGTTCATACTTATGTTGGTTTCTTAACGGTGATGGTTAAGCTAAACTGGATCTCCTTGTCTTTGGCAAGGTTTGAAATTGGTAAATCTACCCCAGAAACATTGGGCTCATTAAGAAGGCGGTCTCGAAAAGCTGCTAGAGCCTGCCGACTATCTGCCTCTCCTGCTACAACAATCGGAGCGAAGCCGTCCTTTGTGCGAGATACGGTAATCTGCGACACCCGCACCTCAGCACTCTCATGAGCCCGGACCATAGCGACAAGTGGCGAAACTGGCTCAAAACGATTATTCTCGAGAACCGCTTTGGCTTTTTGGTTTGCAACCGAAAGTTCTTTCGTAACCGATTCAAACTCGGCTACCTTTTCAGAAGCAGCTTGCGAAACCCCTTCATTTGCACTTATTTGGATTGTGATAAGTACATACGCTGGCACCAAAATACAGATACTTGCAATAAGAGCCATTGTGCCTGAAAGAGACCAAACTGATACTACCCGGAGCCAGTACTCCTTGGTGACACGCTTCTTTGCTTCTGGAGGAATAAGATTGATCATACCTAGATAGTTTTTCTTAACGCGAGACCAATCGCAGCCGCATACCCAAATGAGTGCTGCCTATCTATTGGGGGCACGGTATCCTCAAGTGAGAAAACATTTTCCCACACATTTCCCCGCACGGCTGGTATTCCCAGTGTTTCAGTAATGTACTCAGGAAATCCTTTGAGATTGGAACTACCGCCACAGAGTATCACTGACGTAATGCGGCGCTCATCTGAATGTCCGGTTCGAAGATGCCAGTACTGCATTCGAGTAATGAGTTCGTCCTTGATTACCGACACTGTCGACATGAGTGCATCTCGAACATCAGATGAGTTGACCCCTTTGACCAAACCCTCAGTATTTTTAATACGCGTGAGCTCACTCTCTGGAGTATCGCCAAGAGTCTTTCGCAACACCTGCGACAGCACGTCCCCTCCGATGTCGATTGTGGATGTATAGAGAAGCATCCCCCCGTACACAATACCGACTCCAGTTCTCGTCTTTCCAAAGTCCACAACCATGGCTGCTCCACTCATATCTTTTGGAACGACTGCGCGAGCCATCGCCTGCGCTTCGATCTCAAATGAGACGGGTACAAGACCAGCTTCAATGCATGCATCGTAGTACGCCTGGATAGTTGCTCTCGCATATGCCGCGACCGAGACGGTCACCTCCTTAGCTTCTGGGTTACTTGGCGGAATGGCGTAATCAAAAAACGCTTCCCGCGACGGAATTGGAACGTTCTCTTCCAGTCGAAACTCCAAAAGGCTCCGCACTTCTTTGGCTGGAGAATTTGCTTTTATTTCTGTTTCAAAGAGGTATGCTCGCTCTTCTGGTAGGGATACCCGCACAAATGTCACGTTTGTCTGTGCTTTAAATTCCTTGAGGACAGCAACGAGTTTTTGCGGGTCAAGGACTTCACCCCGACTCACGATTCCAGTTGGGATATCAATGCTTCCCCACTCTGCAATCTCACGCTTGGAATTATCGCGGAGCGATGGCTTGAACGACATGTACTTCAGCGAGGTATCAGAAATATCCAAACCAACACATGGCATGGCGATGTACGATGGTGGCGGAATAAAACGCAAAAGCGTCTCTAACATATACTAGTAGTATACGTTGTCACTCACCATAAAAGTGCGCGGAACCCACACGTTAGGAAAAAAACCGATACAGTCCGTAGAGAGCAGCTCCGACAACAGCGACACACGAAAGAAGTTTGAGGTTTTTCTTTGCAAGGTCTAGAGCTCGGTCGCCAAACTTATGGGTAAGATACGCGACAACACCAAATCTAATCCCCCGCCCTGCCAACGAACCGAGAATAAACATAAAAATATTACCCTTAAGAACACCCGCTGCAATAACCACAAAACCGTACGGGATTGGTGTAAAAGCTCCAAGGAAGGTCAGTGTGAATGTGCCCTTATCGAAGTTCTGAACCATCTGATTAAAGGTAGCAACTGATTCTGGTGAAAAGTGACTGAGTAATTGGTCGGTAAAAAACGACGCAAAAAGATAGAGCATTACCCCACCAAGGACTGAAGAAAGTACTGCGACCACGTACCCGAGAAATGCTCGCGTACGATTCGCCATGATGTACGCCGCCAAAAAGGGATCAACTGGCCCAGGGAATGCAACCGCTGAGTCGACAAAACTAATTGCACCCAATACCCACAACCCAAACTTAGACTGCAGAAGCTGCCCCGTCTTATTGACGATACCCGTGACCTCTTTCTCGTACTGTTCCTCGAGATGATGGAGTTCTTCGCGAATCATTTTAGTCTTGTTCCGTTAGCGAGCGGTGTACTTGGATGGAAGAGCGCGAACGCTTCCGCCGTATTAGCAGCTAGAATCATGCCATTACTCTCAAGTCCACGAATGGTGCGAGGTGCGAGATTGGTCACAAATGGACATTGCTTCCCCACAAGTGATTGCGGGTCTTCGAAGTACTCGCGGATACCTGAGAGAATCTGCCGAGGCGCATCTTCTGCGAAATCTACTTCTAGTCGAAGGAGCTTATCTGCATCAGGCACTATTTCAACACTCAAAATAGTCCCGAGAGAAATCTCGACTTTAGCAAAATCGTCGTAGGTTATTTTTTCTTGTTCCATACTATTTCTTTCGAGTGATAAAGCTATCGAGGATAATTGCTGCGGCTGATGCATCGGTGTCTTTGGTTTTTCCCTGAATGCGGATTGCCTGCTGCGTAGAGTACTGTTCTGGCTCAAGATGAATCGGGATACCGAGCTCGAGCGTGAGATCCATCATCAACTCTTCTACTGACGCGTGAATCTTATTTTCCTTACCATCTTTATTGAGTGAATGGCCAATGACTATCTCTTCCACCCTTTTTTCATGAATGAGCGTAACGAGCGACGAAAAGAGCTTGTTATCATTTGGGATGACTCCATGAGGAAACGCCATCATTCCCGACTCATCAGTAAAGGCAATACCGACCTTTTTGCTTCCGTAGTCAATTCCCATTTTTCGCATGCCCTAGCATAGCAGAGAAATGGTCGGGCGCGTCGCCCCCGACCATTTCTCTACCACCCACTGTAAGACTCCGCCCCTAGCAACGTCTTTTGTACCCTATGACCATGAACCAAATCTTTGAATTTATTACCTTAAAATCAGCCGCTGTTTCGGTCCGCCGCAAGCGACAGCTTATTTTGTCAGCCTTGCTTTTGGGATCACTGCTCGTCTTTCAAGCCTTTAGCCTGACTCTCATCCATGGCATTCCATACGCTACGAAGGTGCTTGAAGTGACCCTATACACTCTTGCAACCAATATAACTATAAACGTTCTCCGAATTGGAATCGTTTCTGGTCACCGCAAACGTCGCAATATCACCACCGAAGAACACGACAACTTCACTGTTGGTCTCAATGCAATTGTAAACGCCATAACGGTACTGGCCACCGTCGTCTTCATATTTATAGTATTTGAGATTGAGTTCAAGAGTTTCTTAAGCTCCATTGCATTGTTCGCGGTAGCGCTTACCATCATCTTTCAAGATTTCATCAAAAACTTCCTATTTGGGTTTGCCATCATGTTCTCTGCCGATTACGAAATCGGTGACTACATTCAAGTTGGCGACATCTCAAAAGGCGTCATTTTGAACGTGACATTCTCAAACGTGCAACTCAAGACAGAACGTGGCGACATCCTTTACATTCCAAACACTATTATTCGCTCACGCGAAATTACAAACTTCAGTAGACTAAAACCGAAGCGAATCAATACAGAATTTTGTCTTCTTCGAACTCAGATTATTTCTGTCGATGCGTTTGAGAAGGAGCTTGTTTCATTTCTAAAGAACACGTACCTGGATATCTTTGAAGTGGAAAAGTGTAAAGTCTATATTAAAGAGAGCAACAAGGATGAGGTTGTCTTTGTGTTCGAAGCTGCCACCAAGAAAGCCAGCCTTAAACTCAAAGAAAAAATAAGTCACAGTGTTCAGAAGTTTTCAGTGGAGTATCAGCCAGAGGGAGAGGGATTCGGTTACTCTCATGGATATTTCGTTCGCAAGCTCCGAAACATCTCATTCCATTAACCTCCACTCGTCGCGGTCCTCGGCCAAAGGCCTGCGGGCTTCGCCGCGACTCGGTTCGAATCCCTCTCCCTCTCGCTCGCACAAACAAAAAGAACCCTCTCGGGTTCTTTTTGGTGCTCGCGGAGGGAGAGGGATTCGAACCCTCGAAGAGCTTTCACCCTTAACGGTTTTCAAGACCGCCGCCTTCAACCACTCAGCCATCCCTCCGTATGTGCGTCCGACCTCAGTGGTTGAGGGCGTTCGTTTGTGGCCAAGATAGTAACAGAAGTTGCCAAAAATGTACACTCCCTGATGGTATACTCTAGGAAATGGAACCGACAGTTCGAGGAGTCTCTTGGGAAGCCCCGCAGCACCACCACGTCGAGAAAGGAAACGACTGGTTTTTTGCCTTGGCAATTATTGTCATTGCTCTTATTGTCGTGGCAATTCTTCTTGATAATGTACTCTTTGCGCTACTTATCGGCATTGCTGGTGGCGTACTAGCTATGTCTGCAGCAAAGCGTCCCGCCATCGTCCCCTATGCTGTAACCGTACGTGGTGTGAAAGTTGAAGATGAGTTGTTTCCTTTTTCAACACTTGTTTCATTTCACATTGATGAAGAAGACACTCGTGGGCCACAACTACTTGTAAAAACGAACAGGCGATCTGTACCTCTACTTGTCCTTCCTCTACCGCCAGAACACATTGATGATATTGAAAGCATCCTAAAGGAGAGACTCTTGGAAGAATACATCCACGAACCCCTTTCTTTGAAGATACTTGAATTATTCGGTTTCTGATGTATGATGTTGCGCACATCAGTTTGGTGTTGGGTGCTGCTCACTGTAAAAAGTTTTTCTTCACTTCGTTACGAAAACTTTTTTCGAGAGCTTCATTCAGAATTCAAATAAAAGCTAAAGCTTTTGCTTGATTCTTCATTCGCTCTCGTAGTTTAATGGATAAAATTTCGGTTTGCGGTACCGGAGCTCCAGGTTCGACTCCTGGCGAGAGCACATAAGGCAGGCCCAGAAAGTGGATACTTTCTGGGCCTTTGCCGTTGCAGCTCTCGCTAGGAGTCGAAAAGCGCAGGCGGTATACAAGACGACGAGCTTGCGAGGAGGGCTTGTCGCCGAGCTGGGGTCGCGGGTACTTAGATTTTTACGAACGAAGTGAAGTAAAAAGCTTAGTAACCAGTGACCGACTCCTTACAACCCCCTTCCAAAATCAAGGGCTTTACTGTAATCAAAACAGGGGATTTGCTTATTTATTTAATACAATATTATTGACATTTTGTCTAAAATATGATATTATTATAAATGGTCAACACTTGAAACCGCCCCCATCGAGGACTCCGGTATGTGTGATCTTTGACATGAGCACAATGATAATAACCCGCACGGGACAGGTTACCTTGTACCGTGCATCCACCCAAGTCCGACCGGCTTGGAGGCAACTTCTTGACCAGGTCGATATCGGCCGTTTCCGAAACCAGGTCAGGCACTTGCCCGTCCTCTCTCCTGTTTTGGGTTGGCTACTCGCCAATCGAGAACAATCCCAGGAAACACGCCGCCGCTTTGTCGCGGCGGCCAAAGCCCAGGAAGGAATTCATACCTGGTGGAAACTCCCGGTATTTGAAATCCTCAATCACTACTACCGCCTCCGGCGGATGGTGTACCTTGAGGCTCCGAAGCCGTGCCAGATTTCATCACTGGTTCGAACCGAAAAAGTCGGTCTCTTGGCCCTTGTCGCCGCGGGCTCGCTCGCGATGACAAATAGCTCTGCCGACCAAGCAAGGCAGTTTGTCGCCACTTCAATGGCCCAAGCTGCTCCAATAAAAAAGATTCCGAATAAGGTCATTCGACACCAAGTGATCGAGACCGGCCCCACGAAGACAAAAGTGGTGTCCTTCGGACGCTTGGCAGGAGAAAATGTCGGTCGATGGAAATCAGCCGATGAAGAGAACCCTCGCAACCTCAATGCCCTTTACACCGGCATTGAGGGCAAGCTACCGGGCGCGACCGAAGTCAACTACTGTTCTCAGCTGAAGTTGGCTTGGCAGGCAAAGCTGAATAGGGATGAAGTCTCACCCGCAACGGTGAAGGCTCTTCCGTACACTATCAGCACATACTGTGAAGGTACGAAAACGTATACTGATCTTCCCACCTACATTGGGGATGTGCAGAATCGCATTGACACGTCATATGAAGCCATCAACTTCAATGGTCTTTGTGATAAATTCGACGCGACTGCGTCGGAATGTGAACTGGTACGCACTGTGGTACACGGCATCACAGCCGAACACATTGTGGCCTATGGTCTGACCGAACTGATGCCACGCACGAAAGATGGTGAATTCAACGCAGCAATGCTTGACCACCTCTTTCGGAATGCTGGAGTTGAGTTTGTCATGAGCTTCCCCGCTCTTGGCGACCCGCTTGGCTCCAAGGGTCTCTTTCAGTTCACCTGGATGGGCCACAGCAACTCGCCGGAAAAAGGTCGACAGGGTGCGGCGCACCTCAATCCGTTCGTGGCAAGGGAATTCAGGATTCCCGAATCGGTGATTGGCCCGATGGGTCTTAAACCGAACGACCACGACCGAGCAGCGTACTACTTTGCCATCTACAATATCGTTTCGTTGGTGGCGAAGCTTGGTGACGAACAGCGCCGCGCACTCGATCACATCGTTGACTCGGGACGCATGGATGAAGTGGCTGAGTTCGTTGCCACCTCTCACCATGCCCAAGGCGACGTGCGGAAGTTTGCAAAGCGCTGGTTGAAGCAACCCGAAAAACCGTTCCGCGACTTTCTCAAGAAGCGGTTCGTGACGTACGGGATGAAGTTCCGGCACAATCTCGCAGGCACGAGGGACTTTCTCATTGAGCAAAAAAATTGAGGAGAATGAACATGAAACTTCGATACCATCTCCTCTTTGTCGGTTCGGCTTTTGGGCTTGGTGTGGGAGCAATCCCCGCCTACCAACACCTCTACCCTGAGGTGGTGCCAGCGCCCGTGTTTACGGAAACGGAAAAACCGACACTGGTATCTGCGCAAGAGATTGCTGCCATCGTGAAGGCCGACGCCTTCTTGGTGTCATCACGGGGTGAAACCGTTGCGGAAGTGACAGTCCGCTCTGGGTCAGACATCAGTAATGACGCTCCGACGGACGGCTTGTGGGGCTGGCTGCGAGAGTGGTGGAAACGCCACACAACTCGCGACAGACTTACTGCCCATGTGTCGGGCGAAGTACTGGCGGGGTTCGACCTTCGCGGCGTCAGCGCCAAGAATGTCGTCTCATCCACCAACAATGAAGTCGTTTTTAATTTGGGTACACCCGAATTTCTCGGCGTGCTCAATAACGAGATGGCGACCAAAGTGGTAAAACGAGAGACAGGATGGTTTCGCGTCAAAGACGAGACCCTCCTCCTTGCGAGCCAAGCGCTCGGCGAACCTGAGCTCCTCGCGGCAGCGTGCCGGAAAGGTGCGCTTCAAACCGCTGGAGAATCGGGAACAGAAATCATGAGCCGCATCAACAACCTGATGCGTTCTCGTGGCGACACCCGCAGGGTTCGTGTGATCTTTACTCCTGGTCGGTGTTAATATGCTGATTAGGAAACCTTCAAGGGCTCCGCCTCGACCCTGTGTCGTGCGGAGCCCTTTTTCTATTTATATATTTACAAAAGAGGCGCCAGCTCGCCCTAATTTTTAAGGAAACTTTAGTCGACTATAAAAATGAAAGTTCTCTTGGAGGTGCGCTGGCGCCTCTTTTACTTCAGGTAACTATCAAAGTAAATCGCATGACACGTATAGCCACCAGGATTCCTCACGAGATAATCTTGATGATATTCTTCCGCGGGCCAGAAGTGAGTCAGTGGTTCAAGTGTCGTAACCACTGGATCTGGCCATCTCTTTGATTCGTTCACAATGTCAATCATCTCTTCAGCGATTATTTTCTCTTCTTCATTTGCATAGAAGATAGCGGAACGATACGACGTCCCTTTATCATTTCCCTGCTGGTTTAACGTCGTTGGATTATGAATCTGAAAAAAGAGATCGAGTAATTCTTTGTATGAAATTTTTTCTGGGTCGTAGGTAATCTCTACCGCCTCTGCATGTCCAGGATGAAATTCATACGTCGGGTTTTCATTTTTCCCACCACAGTACCCCGCTTCAGTATCAATGACACCAGGCTGAGTACGCAACAAGTCTTCCAATCCCCAAAAACATCCGCCCGCCAACACAGCTTTTTTATACTCACCCATATTACTCTTTTGGCTCAAGTGCCAAGCTAATACCATTAATGCAGTAGCGATCGTGCCTGCCGAAGTCACGCTCGCCCTCCCCTTTCCGCTCTGGCCCATCGGGAAAGACGTGCCCGAGGTGGGCTTTGCAGTTGGCGCAACGCACCTCAGTCCGACGCATCCCATGACTACTATCATGAATAAGTAAGACGGCTTCTTTGTTTACTGGATCAGTGAATGAAGGCCAGCCTGAGCCGGAGTCGAATTTAGTATCAGAAGAAAACAACACGGCGTCGCAGACCGCACAGTGGAACACACCTTTTTTATCGACATGCAACAAATCACTCGAGTTCGGCCGTTCAGTCCCGTTTTCTCGCGCGACTTTGTACAACTCTGGATTCTCTTTTTGTAACTGTTTGTCTGTCTTCATAACATTTACTTACGTGGATAATTTCATCTTCTAGTACGCGCACTTGGCCGCAATAATACAAAATCCCCGTACGGGGATTTTGTTATTTTAAGGATTTTACAATATCTCTCATAGTGTCTCGCCCGCTTTGGAAGGCACCATTCATATACCCAGACAGTTCTCCGAGGTACGCTCCAGCAAAGTAAATATTTCCATGAGGAACCCCAAACGCTTTTCTCACCTCCTCATGCTTACCCGGACCGTAGTGACAGTACGCACCTTTAGTATATCTATCAGCGCCCCAATTCTGCACGACCACCTCTTCGAGTTGCATGTTATCGATATCAAAGACATCCCTCGGGAGCACAGCCTTAAGCTTCTTCTCAAGTACATCATGACGAAGGCGATGCACCTTCTTAGCGAGCGGCCCAATCGCGTAAATACATAAGGCAAATCGCTTCTCTGACTGACCCTGGGTCGCAAGAAATACATGCGGGATATCAGTCTCAGTAAACATCGAGAAGCTCTGTTTCTTTACTGGCATCTGACCCTTAAAAGAAAGAAAGGCTTTGGTGATATTTCCGTAGGTCACGCTACGCGCAATTTCTTTCTTTTCCTTGAGTGCGGGCTTTACCGCAATCTCACGGTACTCAGGAAGAGCCACCGTAAGTAACACTTTTTTTCCATAAAACTTCCCTTTAGTGGTATCTATACACACCTCTACTCCACTATCATGAACGGCCAAAACTTCTGTATGGAGATTGATATGTTTTTTCCCGACTTCCCGCACCAACGCTTCTATCATTTTTATATTCCCTCCTTTCACATGATAGTCGAGGTGGTCTGTGTCACCTCCTTCCATGAGCTCCCCAAACGCATCACGAGCTCCTACGTATCGCATGTGAACACCGTAGTCAGTTTCGTAGACGCCAGAAATAATAGAAAGTTCTTGTTCTGAATATCGTTCTTTCAAGAAACTGTACCAGTCTTTTTTTGCAGGAATAGTTGAAAGATTGAGTCCCTTTGCGTACTTCTCAAAACTTGTGAGAAGTGTGTCAAATCCTCTATATTCACTTCCGTCTTTCAAGAAATATCTTGAGTGCTTATATTGATGCAGCTCGAGTGCCACTTCGTATTTCTTACAAAATGCCAAGAGTTCCTTATGTGTCTTACCGAGCCATTCTCCGCCGCGCTCAATCACAAGTCCGCTTTTTAATTTGTGACTATACACTCGTCCCCCGACCCTATCTCGTGCGTCGATAATCTTATAAGTGAGTCCCTTCTCTTTCGCCACCAATGCAGCTGAAAGGCCAGATAACCCCGCTCCCACAATCACCACATCGTATGCTGTTTTCTCCATGTGAGTAATTATAACCGAGCATCTACGTGCAAAACAAAAAATCCCCTGACGGGGATTTTTTGTTACTTTACGTCTGACTTCTTGATGCGAGCGCTGAGGCGAGACTTTTTGCGAGCTGCTGTGTTGTCCTTGATGACACCACGCTTGGCTGCCTTGTCGATTGCCTTGTACGCCTTTGGAAGGAGTTCCTTTGCCTTTGCCACTTCACCAGCAGCAACAGCTTTCACAACTTCCTTGGTCACATCCTTCATAGCGCGGTCGCGACGAAGGTTAAAAACCTGCTTTCGTTTTGAACCACGTAATGCTTTTTCTGCTCCTTTAGTAATTGGCATATGTATAAATTTAAGTGGGCATACTGTACCCCAAGACCATAAAAATGGCAAGTATTCGCACATTCCCTATTCGCCTTGTACAATAACCCCATGATTCGAATGATTGTGGGAGAAGTGGTGGCGGTCGCCGACGGATACGTGACTGTACTGACTGGCGGGATTGGCTACTTGGTTGGCACCAACACCAAGGGGACGGCGTTTCGCGTCGGCGACCGCGTCACCCTCCACACCCATCTTGCTGTCCGCGAAACCGCCATGGATCTGTATGGTTTCGCTACTCAGTCTGAGCTCGATATTTTTGAACTTCTCATGCTTGTACCGAAGATTGGTCCAAAGTCAGCCTTGCAAGTCATGAACCAAGCCAGCCCTACGCTTCTTCTTGAAGCTATTGGTAAAAAGGATCCGGCCTACCTCCACAAACTTTCTGGTATCGGAAAGAAAACGTGTGAAAACATCGTACAGTTCCTCCATGACAAAGTTGAGGGGATGGTCTGGCTCGATGATATCGGCACCAACACCGGTCTTACTGACGCACAGACTGATGCTATCGACGCACTTGTTTCACTCGGCTACGATCTGACCTCGGCGCGAACAGCGGTAAAAGAACTTTCCGGTGAAACCGCCAACGACCTCATCAAGCAAGCTTTGAAGCAGATGACATAAGCAGTCCCCTGCCTAGTTTTGAGCGCACTCGGTCCGTCATATAATAGATGGACAGTTTTATTTTATGGACAACGTACGAACAATCATCAAGAAGTATTTACCCGAATCACTCTTCCGGGCTTTGCAGCCTCACTACCACCATGCCCTTTCTTGGTATGGTGCTATGAAGTACAAGCACCCATCACGACAGATTATCGTCATTGCGGTCACAGGTACCAAAGGCAAGTCGAGCACAACTGAGCTTATCGCCCACATTCTTCGTGGCAGCGGCAAGAAAGTCGCCTCCCTTTCGACCATTCAGTTCACCATTGGCGACAAGACGGAGCGCAACATGTTTAAGATGACAACACCGGGCCGCTTCTTCGTGCAGAAGTTTTTGCGTGATGCTGTCGACGTTGGCTGTACGCACGCCGTGCTAGAAATGTCTTCTGAAGGCGCTCGGCAGTTTCGCCATCTATACATCGACTACGATGCGCTCGTCTTCACCAACCTTTCTCCAGAACACATCGAATCACACGGCTCATTTGAAAACTACAAAAAGTGTAAGCTTTCTATTGCGCAAGCGGTGGCGCGTTCACCGAAGCGACCACGTGTCATTGTCGCGAACGTCGATGATCCACACGGTGACGACTTCCTCA
>JBDLTL010000024.1:0-11179 GCA_039799085.1 Candidatus Parcubacteria bacterium
CGCTTTTTGCGCGCGGCCGGTGCACCGGTGACTATACTCACTGAAGCTGACACGAATATAGAAGACGTCCTAAATAATGCTGAAGTTATCATTACAGGTATTGGCAGACCGCACTTCGTAACACCAGATATGGTGAAGGAGGGAGTACTTATTTTTGATGCAGGGACTTCAGAGGATGGTGGGGTAGTGGTCGGCGACGTACGTCCCGACGTCGCCGACAAGGCTGCTCTTTTTACCCCCGTTCCCGGCGGAATTGGTCCCGTTACGGTCGCTGTTCTTCTTCGTAACCTTGTCACGCTTGTTCGTCAAGGGAACTGAGTATCTTTGTATGCTAAAATAGGCCACGTTTAAAGCCTTGTATGTCTAGTTCAAATAAAAAAACAGACACGTTCCTTCGCTTTTTTAGAGCGAGCATCGTCGTCGCTATTATCAGTGGAATTGGTTTTTTTGTGTATCAAAATGCTACACAAGAAAATGCCAAGTATCCTTTTAAGCTCGGTCTTGATTTGGCCGGAGGTTCGCATCTTGTTTACGAAGCAGATGTAAGTGAGCTCGACCCCGCAGAAGTGCCACAACTTATGAATGTCCTTCGAGACGTTATTGAACGTCGCGTAAATGCGTTTGGTGTTTCTGAACCAGTCGTGCAGGTTGAGCGAAGTAGCTTCGTGGCACAAGAGCAGTCAGAGCGATTAGTGATTGAACTTCCGGGAGTGACTGATGTCGGTGCAGCCGTAAAAGAAATTGGCGAGACGCCACTGCTTGAATTCAAGTTGCTCGATCCAGAGAAACAAGCTCAACAAGATACTCTCGATTCACTGAAGTCCCTGACAGAAAATTCCTCAAGCTCTCAGGCGGTTGTCGGGAATGTAAAGGTAAATGGAGAAACAATCAAAGAAGAAGATCCTTTTGTAGATACGGGACTTACCGGACGCTACCTAGAGACAGCATCACTTGAATTTGCTGGTGGTCAAAATGGTCAGCTTGCAAATGAGCCGCTTGTCAGCGTTAAGTTCAACGAAGAGGGAGGACAGCTCTTTGCGGATATTACTCGCAATAACGTCGGTCGTCAGCTTGGTATTTTCCTCGACGGCGAACTACTTTCAGCGCCAGTTATCAATGAAGCGATTACGGGAGGTACGGCTATTATCTCAGGTAATTTCACTGCTGACGAAGCCAGGGCTCTTGCTGAAAACCTCAGCTTTGGTGCGCTCCCAATGCCAATCTCTCTTGAGAGCACGCAGACTATCGATGCGACGCTCGGTGCTGGAGTCATCCACCAGAGTCTCCTTGCGGGAGCGTTTGGATTTGCGCTCATCTCATTCTTCATGATTCTTTGGTACCGCTTACCAGGTCTCGTGGCTAGTTTTGCGCTTGCTTCATACATTCTCATTTCTCTCCTTGTCTTTATGTTGGTGCCGGTGACCCTCACTGCGGCTGGTCTTGCTGGTCTTGTGCTTTCGCTCGGTATTGCTGTTGATGCCAACGTGCTTGTCTTTGAGCGTCTCAAAGAAGAATTTCGAGCTGGAAAGGGAAGTCGTGATGCAATTGAAGATGGCTTCAAGCGAGCATGGCTTGCCATCCGAGACAGTAACCTCACCGGCCTTATTTCAGCAGTTATTCTCTTCTGGTTTGGTACGGCGATGATTAAGGGTTTCGCACTCGTGCTCGCTGTCGGTATCGTCATCTCAATGATTTCTGCCATCACTATTACCCGCACGTTGCTCATGGTCCTTCCTGATGTAAAGCGTGACGATGAAGGCGTGTGGCCATACTTACTCGGTACCGGATTAACAAAGAAATAATATGGGCATCATAAAAAATAAAAAAATCTTCCTCATCATCGCTGCCATTATTGTGGTCGGTTCAGCCTTGATTGTAGCTACCTTTGGCATCAAGCCAGGCATCGATTTCACCGGTGGTTCACTTATGGAAGTTCGCTACAACACGCTCCCTGAACAATCAGTGGTTGAATCAACTGTTGGCGCGATGAATCTTGGTGCCATTTCAGTCCGTCACTCCGAGAGTGAAGCTGGTGATGGGTATCTCGTCACCACTCGCGACCTTTCTGATGAAGAACGTGCATCGCTCGAGCAGTCACTGACGTCACTTAGTGATGGCGGCGAACTCGTTCGCTTTACCTCAATTGGTCCAGTTATTGGAGAGGAGCTCAAGGACAAGGCGTGGTGGGCGATTGGTGCAGTGCTTTCGCTCATTATCATCTACGTAGCGTTTGCGTTTGCGGGTGTCGGCGCCCCTGTATCTTCATGGGTGTATGGGTTTATGGTTATCGGGGTACTCTTCCACGATATCTTGGTACCGGTCGCATTCATGAGTCTCATGGGTGAATTTGCTGGCGCAGAAGCTGACATACTTTTTGTGACAGTACTACTTACCATTCTTGGTTTCTCAGTAAATGACACGATTGTCATCTTCGACCGTATTCGAGAGAAGCTTAAGCTCAACCGTACCGAATCACGAAAGAACATCCCCGTCCCAGGAGGAAAAGATGAAGTTGAAATCACCTACACCCTCCATCGACCATTTGGTGAACTCGTCGGTGAAGCGATTGACGAGACTATGACTCGTTCTATCAACACCTCGCTTACGGTACTCATCGCACTTATCGCACTCTACATCTTCGGTAGTTCAGTGACACAAATGTTTACCCTCAGTCTCATGGTCGGTATTGTCGCTGGTGCGTACTCATCTATCTTTATTGCTTCACCACTGCTCGTTCTTTACCAAGAGTGGCAGGAGAATAAGCAGAAAACTAAGTAGTATTTACGTCTATGATAATCGGTCTCACAGGTTCATTTGGAGCAGGCAAGGGCTGTGTTGCCGATTATTTAACTGACGTCAAAGGCTTTGCGCATTTTTCGGCGCGGAGTTTTATTACAGAGGAGCTTGCTCGTCGAAACCTTCCGATAAATCGAGACACGATGACAGATGTCGCCAATGACCTCCGTAAGACATATGGTCCAACGTACATTTTTGAACAACTTGTGCGGATGGCAAAAGAGCGTGGTGGGGATGTCGTAGTTGAGAGTATTCGAGCAGTCGCAGAAGCGGAGTACCTAAGATCAGAAGGTGGGGTCGTGCTTGGTGTAGATGCTGATCCGCAGGTGCGGTATGAGCGTATCGTGAAGCGCGGTAGCGAAACGGATCATGTGACCTTTGAGGAGTGGCACGCGCAAGAGCTTCGCGAGTCAAACCCAGACGATCCAACCAAGCAAGATATTTTTGGTGCACTCAAAGCCTCTGATTATATAATTATGAACACTGCGTCGCTCGATGAACTGCATCGGGAAATAGACGCGTTTATTTTGAAATACCATGATTAGCACTGTCGGCATTATTGGGTATGGACATTTTGGGCAGTTTCTCCATGAGCTCGCCGGCCGTTTTTTTCCTGAAGTAAAGGTCCGGGTGTACTCAAGGCGAGCAGAAATTGATAACGAAACCTTCTTCTCTTTTGAAGATGCGTGTCTTTGTGATGTGGTTATTCTCTGTGGAGCTATCAAAGAGTACGAAGAACAAATCAAGGCGGTGGTAAAACTCACGCTCCCAGAAACTATCATTGTTGATGTCGCAACCGTCAAAAAACATACGAGTGAGATTTTGCGACAACATTGTGAAGGTCGCCGGTTCCTCTCAACCCACCCGATGTTTGGTCCGGAGAGTTACAAAAAGCATGGGGGTAATGTGAACGGTTTTCGCATCGTGGTCACAGACTACATGCTCGCCAATGACCACTATCAGATTCTTAAGAATGTTTTTGCGACTCTCGGTTTCTTGATTATTGAAATGACTGCTGATGAGCACGATAAGCGTCTCGCTGAGACACTCTTTCTTACTCACTACGTGGGACAGTCGATTTTAAAAGCTGGTTTTGAGCGAACATCTATTGATACACTCTCGTTTCAATTTCTCATGGATGCGGTTGAGAGCGTGAAGGATGATAAAGAATTATTCCGGGATGTATATCGCTTTAACCCGTATTGTAAGGAGGTGGCGAAGCGATTACATGAAGCGCAGGAGGAGGTGTTTAAAGAGCTTCAATAAAAAACGGCCGGCGCCAGAGGCGCCGGCCGTTTTTTATTTATGAGATTCTTGTCCCGGTAAATGTTTCTCCATCAAGATACTTCACTACCTCATCAAGTTTGTCGCCATTAATGATAGCGACTTCAATATTGTCACGTTCGGCAACTTTGGCAGCAATAGGGTCAAACGGGGAAGAAAGGCCAGGGTCCCATTCTTTTGGAATAAGAGCACGGAAGTCAGGCCAGGTGATAGATTCAATCTTTTGTGCGTTAGCATCGACTCGTGGGTCCGCGGTGTAGACGTGGTCGATGTTGGAGAGGTTGATGACTTTCGTGGCACCAATTTTTTCGGCAATTTGTACCGCGCGAAGATCAGTCGATGATCCTGGACGATAGCCAGCCGCAATAACAACAGGAATGTTTGAAGGAACATCAAGAATCTCGTCTGGGTTCGTTATCATAACCGGATGAGCGTACTCTCGGAAGACGGTACGCAGGAGATGTCCATTGAGACGAGTGGCGTGGATGCCCATCCAGTCGAGGTCGTTTGCATTGAGGTCAGAGACGGCGGCGGCCGCTTCTTGGTAATTCCGCGCGGTGCGGCCGCCGCCGGCGATAATAATAAAACGACGACCTTTTGTGGTCGTTTCCATATCAATAAAACCTTTTAAATTAGTGAGAAAAGTAATATCAATCTCACGAGGGACAATCAGCGAACCGCCAACAGACATGACGATAGTTTCTGGATTAGACATATCAGTGTGCATTGTACGATAAGAGACGGACCTTTCAAAGTGGTGTGGTAAAATTGCTATATAAAACATAACATATGTCACCAGAGTTAATTAGTGCTATCCGTGACCGTATTGCCGGCGGACAAGAGAAGGAGGTTATTAAAGCAAGTGTGCTTGCGATGGGATACGCCACGGAGATATTTGAAGCGGCCTACACCTTGGCACAAAACGACCTGAATGTGGCAGCTGCGGGGGCACCTATTCCTTCATCGTCGGTTGGTGGCAAAAGAGAACTATCATCAGTATACACACTAGTCACTGATTCATTTGAGTTTGCCAAAAGTCGACTCGACCTCGTCGCGTTGATTGCTGTTCCATTACTGCTTTTCACCCTTTTTTCGACCATCTCACTTTGGTATCAGAATACACTTGAGCTTTCTGGTCTATTTTCAGGCCTCGCTATCGTGGCTGGACTCGTCTATGTGGTAAACCTCACGGCGCTACTCTTTATCGTTACGCACCAGGAGGGAGCGGAAGTTGTTACGCTCAAGGAAGCTCTCTCGTGGACAAAGCGAAATATCTTCTCCCTCTTTTGGATTTACCTCCTTACAGTACTGGTTATTTTGGGTGGTTTCTTATTTTTCATCATACCGGGTATTGTGCTTCTTGTTTCCGTGTATCTTGCTCAGTACGTATTTGCTGTGGAGGGGAAGCGGGGTATGGCAGCGCTCTTACGTAGTCGCGCCCTTATTCATGGTCGGTGGTGGGCAGTTGCGCGGAAGATTGCAGGACTCAGTTTTTACTTCTTCTTATTTATTTTCTTCCTTACACTTATCTACGAAGGAGTTAAGCTTGTGGTCGAATTGCCCGACCTTACTCTGGCTGGAGAACTCCTCATGCAGCTTTTTACCGCGTTCTTCACGGTCATGAGTATGGAGGTGATGCATCGTCTCTATAAAGAGCTTAGTGTTGGTGTGGTCGACGAACCTGCTCCTTCATTTATAAAGACGAGCTATATTGGGGCAGCTCTTTTGGGTGTTGGAGCCTTTGCGGCATTGATGCTTCTGGCGTTATTTATGGGTAGTATCAGCCGTTTTGACGAATCGGTCACAGACATGTTTACCAGCACAACACTGCACAGTGAAGTCCTTCACGTGAGTCTTGTTGCTGATGAATACAAACTTTCTAATAGCAGTTTCGCCGGTGTCTGCGACACTCTGGTACCAGAAGTCCACTCTGCCGACGGGGTAGAGTGCAATGACAGTGAGACGGCTTGGGCTCTTTCTGCCTCGGTAGGCGAGGACAGGTGGTGTGCCGATACCATGACACCAGCTAAGCAAGTGTACACAGCACTTGAAGACAAGCTTTCGTGTGTGGAGCTCGAAGTTAAGGCCGATTCCCTAGTAAATCCAGCCGTAAACGATACCGCTTCCTCTGCTGCCACAACCACGCAGTAGGTCACCCTTACGCAAATATCCTTAAAATAAAGCTTTAAATAGGTATTGACAGAATACCTATTTGGTGATAGATTGTTCTCAGTCTTGTTGGGAACCCGTCTTTTAGAAGGGCGTCCAAACAAAGCCCTTCTGAAATTTCTGGTCTCCCTGCGAGACCATGACGGGTCTCGTTTCGAGGCCATCACCGCGGTTGTATACCGCATTTCAGGAGACGTTCCATGAAGTTCATCACCAATCTCAAGCTCGCCGCTCTCGGTCTCGCTGCTTCCATCGGTCTCGCCGCCTCGCCGGCCATGGCCACCGAAGACTGTGATTTCAATTGCGGAAAGGTCACGAGCATTTCGGCCGGCACCACGACCCTCTTCGGCGGGCAGGTGCTCGCCGGCGCCGGCGCCCTTGATGCCGACGGCAACTTCGTCGAAGATCCCGATGTCGCGGTCACCGTCGATCTCTGGAAGGATGGCGGCTCGAACAATATGACCGACCTGACCGCATCGGGATCGATCTGCGGTCCGACCTGCCAGACTTACACGCTCAACGCTCAGGCCAAGGCCTGGGAAAACGGCGGGGCCTCGGCCACGCTGCAGAGCAATCGCGCCGGCACGATGTACGGCATCGCCAACACGGGCACGCTCAGCACGGCCGGGAACATCACCACGGTGATCCAGACCAACGCGCCTCCGGCCGAATAATCGCCCATCGGCGATACGGGTGAGTGGGAACCCTTCAGCAGAAGGGTTCCCGCAAACCACCACAATAGTTCTAGATGATTCTCAAGCTTCTCTTCGGGGAAGCTTTTTCAATACTTGCTTTTTTTTAAAAAGTATGGTACAAATATAGACGGAGTGACGCTCTTTGCGTCCTTTTACATCTCCACATATCATTTCAACCCAAAAGGAGGGAAGCTATGGCTATCTCGACGATGAAAGGCCTTGCTGCCGTCTTGGTGGCTGGGCTCATGTTTGCGGTCTCTTCCGCACACGCTGCAACCCCGACCCCCTGGGTACACCCTGGGACGCATCCTTACGAAGGTACTCCGCAAGCTGCGGGCGCTCTTCATGAAAAAGCCATCGGCCTGCCGGTGTCGGAATTCATGAAAGGCGTCGCGCTTTTCAATGCGGGGCAGTGCGAGGAGTACTATCTGCGGGATGGCGAAATCCTGCAGAACACCTTCACCCGTGGCGGCGTAAGTCGCTCGGTGTCGACGGTGGTTGCCTTCAAGGATCCGAAAACCGGGCGTACGCTTGCATTGAACGATCCGAAGCGCCGTGCGGCCAAGTGCCGCATTCCGGGACGGACTGATGGTGCAACCGTCGTCTTTCCGTATGTTTGCGAGAATTGGTCGGTGCAATTTTTGCCGCCAGTTCCCGTCGCTGTGACACCTCCGGCTCCGCCGCCGGCACCTGTGCCGACGCGAGAACGGGTCACGACCTACGTTACCCCCGAACCCACTCGGGTTTTTGGGGGACAAGTAATCGTCGTCGGCGAAGGTGATTGCATCACTATTGTCGGCACTCCCACCTACAGTATTGGTGGCGGGGTATCTGTCACCAACCGATTCCAAGAAGGAAACTGAATCATGAAGACCTGCAAAACTATCGGCCTGCTGACGGCTCTGGCAACCGCCATTGCTCCGTCGCTCGCGCTCGCGCAGACGGCCCCTGCAGTGCAGTCCATCTCCGGCGCAAATCCGACCGCTGCTGAATACTTCGGTACGATTGAAATCGTCCGTGGCGTTCCGTTGCTGCCGGCAGAATACGCGCAGGTGCGGGATAACGGCTGTTTCATCGGTCCGGCCAATTTGGTCGCTCCGTTGATGACAAAGCTGGATCGGCGAGGAGAAGTTCCTTGCTCGAAGGCAATGTTCGACAAGCTCGACACGGTCAACAAGGAGGGTTCCACACTCTTCATGGTGATCCGTGTAGGTGACGGACTCGAGCACTGCGTCTCGGCCAAGGGCATCAGTCTGACCAATAATCGCATTCGCTGTGCGACTTACACGTTCGATCCCAATTCGGACGGCAAGGGTCGCTACGCCAGCGACAATTACAGCCAGTCTGGCGGTGCGGTCGTTGCCAACACACTCAGCGGCCTCGCGCAAGCCTTCGTTGGCGGTCCGGTGACGGCGCTCACGGCAGGCTTGATGCAGCGGCGCAACTGCTGTGGCAACGGCGGAACTCCGGTCAACAATGTCAACTACCTCTTCGCGAATTCAGAGTCGAATTCTGAAGGTAACGCCACGGTCACTTCGACTGGGGCCTGTCTCACCGGCCGGTGCGACGATTGACATGGTCTGGGAACACCAGCGCGACCTTCGGGTCGCGCTGGTGCCACCAGTCAAAATCTTGAATGATATAAGGAGAATTGTACATATAAGCCACCAAGGTCACCTCGGTGGCTTTATTCGTATAGGCTTGCAATTTTGTTAAAAGTGTGATATAAATTAACAGACGGGTAACGGACCCTATACGTCCTTCTCTGCACCTCGACACATCAACTCAACCAACTACCGGCCTACTGCCGGAAACGTCAAGGAGACGAACCATGCGTAATTCCAACCTCTTCTTTGCTGGTGCGGCTCTCATGCTCGTTCCGGCCAACGCCTTTGCTGCTAGCTGTGCCGACTTCCGGCGTGGCGAAGCGGTCGCTGACGCAACCGTAGATCGCTACGTCAATGCCGGCGCTCGCGACGCTAACGCTCTTGCGGCCAGTGTGGCGGCTGACATGCTCAATCCTCGCAACCGCAGCGCGCTTGCCAGCATTCCGGAAGGGATGCGTAACCCGGATATCCTCCGGGCTGCGTTTCTCTGCGAGAGTGTCAATAACGGCCAGGATCGCTGGCCGAATGGCAACATGAAGTACTACTTGCCGGCGGGTATCGCGGCAGCGGCTGCTCCGGCACCTACTCCGACCCCCGCTCCGGCACCTGTGGCTTCTGCTACGCCAGCTCCGACCCCGACTCCTGCACCCACGGCTTCTGCCACACCGGCACCTCGTCCGGCTGTGGTACCGAGCGCCGAAACGCGCACGGCCGAAGCTGAGGCCGCCCGCTTGCGGACGGATCTCGATGCGCAGCGGGCTGAAATCCGGCGTCTGAACGCAGTCATCCGTCCGCTTCAGGAGCAGACTCGTCGAGAAGGAGGCCTGTCGCGAGACATCGCCGCCCAACTCACCGATCTGCAGCGTCAGCGCGAAGAAGCTCTTCAGCAGTTCAAAGCTCTCGAAGTGAGGGTGCAGACTGCTGAGACGGCTATCGAAGCGCTTCGTCGGGTGGATATCGCGCAAGCGGCACGGATGGCTCGACTCGAAACGGGCCTCCGCGGCAAGGCGAACGCGGCCGATGTCTATACCAAGACGGAGGTCGACGAACGCATCGCTTCGGCAAGTGGCGGAATCGGTTTCTTCGGTTGGGCAAGTATCGCTCTCGCGATCCTGCTCAGCGTGCTGGCACTCCTCGGTCTCCGTGGCAAAGCGAGCGTGAAGAAGCTGAAGGTGGTGGAAGCGAAGGCAGATGCGGTGAACAATCGCTTCAACCACAGTGTCGCTCGCACCGACCAGACGCCTAAGCCGGCTGACCTGAAAAATCTCTCTGACGGCGACGTCTTCACCTATCCGCTCATCGTGGATGGCCAGGAAGTTCGCTTCAGTGGGACGGTGATCCAGCACACAGCTTCGGGTGAAGCGATCGTCAAGATCGACGAACTCAGCAAGCCGGTGGCAGCCTCCAAGCTGTTCCCGACGCTCGCTGATTACATCGAGAATGGCGGCACGCCGAACCTTCGGGCGGTGAATCCCTAATAGGACGCGAGTCTTAGGGTGAAGTGGCGGGTGCGCTTGCGCACCCGCCACCAACCTTCCTCACGGAATTCCATAAACCGGCTTGATAGGAGCGACCTTCGGGTGCTGCCTCGCTGGTGGAACAGTTTGTGTATTGGGATGGTCTTCGGACATCGCCAGTGGACGATCGCGTGCAATAGGGGTGTCTCTGACATCGCCTCGCAATACGGATCTCCACAGCACATACTTACATTGAGTTGATATAACTTTGTTCTTTGCATTAGGCATCTGGCCAACATGCACGTAAGCCCCATCGAAAGATGAGGGCTTTTTTCGTGTACAAAGGGAAGATATGGCGGGACGATGCCGCAGGCATCGTCCCGCCATATCTTTATCCAGCAAAAACGCTTGCATTCTTTTTACTTATCTGTATAATGCTCGCACTGTTCATCGGAGGTAACAAAAGAGAAGTTTCGGCTTTTCTGTGCGGGTAAGTTCCGACACACTTTCGAACGGGAGAACAGAGATTTTTGACAACACTTATAAGTACAATCACAAACACACGTTTGTTGGTTTTCTTGTAAGGGTTATCTTGGATGGGAGTCCAGAGATAATTTGAATATTACATATCTATGACCCAATCATAGATATGGTACGTATATTGTTTTTGATAATTTTTTAAAATTATTTGAAAACGGTATGCATCACAGCACAATTTAAAGACAGAAGAATTCATAATTTCTTTTGTCTTATCCTTTAGGTAAAAAATAGTCTGTTTGAGCGCGACGCAGTTAGTACAGCGACGCATATGCTCACAGACGCAGATCTATGAAGCTTCGGCTTCTAGAACCTGTCTTCAATTAGAGTTTGATCCTAGCTCAGGATGAATGCTGGCGGCGTGGATGAGGCATGCAAGTCGAATGAATTTAGATTCATGGCAGACGAGGTAGGAACACGTAGGTACGTACCCAAGAGTCAGGGATAACCGGCCGAAAGGTCGAATAATACTTGATGGTCCCTTCGGGGTAAAGATTTATCGCTCTTGGAACGGCCTGCGGGCTATCAGCTTGTTGGTAAGGTAACGGCTTACCAAGGCTACGACGGCTAGGGGAGGTGAGAGCCTGACCCCCACCGATGGAACTGCGACACGGTCCATACTCCTACGGGAGGC
>JBDLTL010000025.1:0-10839 GCA_039799085.1 Candidatus Parcubacteria bacterium
TGTGTTTCCTCTTTCTGTTTTTTTTATTGTAAACGGGTCGGGTCGACAATGGGACGACGCGACGCTTTTTAGGTATAATAAAAGCATGTTTTTCAATAGACAAGAGCGACCAATTTTTGGAAAGCGGGAAACACTGTCTCCTGCTGAAGCGTTGCGAAAATTATACGAAACTGATGATGAGGTAGCACTTGCACTTGATACCTATGCGAAGCAGAGGGAACAGATGTTTGCGTTTGCCGATATGACAGTTGAAGATCGTAATCTCCTTGAGGGAGCTGAGCTTCAGATTGTGAGTACACTTGCTGAACACGGTATCGACGTCGCCCATGAGACGCTCGAGGAGTTTATGAAGACCCTCTAAATACCGGGTTTTCGCTCTCGTTCCTTAAAGACAAATCCAGACAATTTCTTCGATTGTCTAAGGAGTGAAAATATTTCTTTTGGGTCGCGGTCCGTATGGACCGCGACCTTTTGGATACTCTGTCCACTGATGAGGAGTTCAAAACCAGCCGTCGTGAAGTTGGCCGTCACATACCGAGTGCTTGCGCTCTTTTTATTAGAACGAATCTCGCCGGGAGCGATCATTTTTATGCCAGGAATTTTTTTCAGTTCATACACCACTTCAGTAGCGGTTTCGGTGAGAGAAGAATGTTCACGTCCTCGGGGTTTTGTCATATATAAAAGATAACAGGTCAGTATAAAAAGAAAAACCCTCATCCCTTTGCGCTTTCTGGCGCAAAGGGATAAAGGTCGGCCTGGTCACCGCATCGTGTCCTCGGCGTAGTCTTCGCCGTATTCACGGCTCGGCTCGCCGAGCATGAAGGCGTACAGCGTAATTCCCATCAAGCATATGGTGAGGGTGGCAGGGATGGTCGCCCATGCCAATGAGGTGAACTCACCAGTCAGCCAGCTGATAAGTCCGCCAACAACCACTTCCATCAGCAGATAGCGCCAAAGATACTTCATGTACGTCCTCCTTTTCCCAAAGCGACACTGCATTTAAAGATATTCTTTCAATAAAGTCAAAAAAAGCCCTTGCCGCACCACATTCCTCGGGAGAGGAAGGGTGCGGCGGGCTTGGCGTTGCTTAGTCTGCAACCATGCGATAGGCCGCTGTGGCTGCGACGGGAATCAGTCCCATGAATGCCACTGCTAGAGTGCCCAACACTGTGCATACGCCTACATACAGGATAGCTTCTCCGACACCTAGCCCCAAAAAGATGGAGTAAAAGAAGGATGCTGTTCCCAGAATAGAAAAGGTGCTCAGAACCAGGAAAGACCATATATTTCCAAGATCAAGCCTTTTCCGACCAGTGCGGCATTCGACGAACTTATTGAAGAACTTGGGCATCTAGTGATCCTTACTTCGTTGATGGGATTGCTGTAGATAATAACATATTTTAAGTAAAAGTCAATAAATAACGTGAGATTTTAGTGGTGGGAGGCTGTAAAAGCGGGGCGGGCCAGAGCCCGCCCCGCTTTTACCCAAAAACATTGACTTTTCTTGGTATTTTGGTATTCTCTTCGGGTTCCAACCTTTGTCGCGCGGCGGTTTCAAGACCGCCACAATCAAAGAAGAATAATGGAATGGGAGTTCCCCTTAAGGCCGGCCGTTACCTGTCTTTAGAGGGGATTCCCACTCACGCCGCCACTGGGCGGCTCGTTTCAGTATTATACTGACGAGTTACGACATGCGGGTTACTAGAAAGCTAAAGGTAAAATAATGTCTAGATCACTATATAAGGGTCCATACGTTGATGAAAAACTCCTCAAGAAGATTGCTGGCAAGAAGCCAGGAGAGGGTGGGTCTGTCAAGACCTGGGCTCGCCGAGCAACAATCGCTCCAGAAATGGTCGGATTCACATTCGGAGTTCACAACGGTAAGGATCACATCGATGTACTCGTTTCAGAAGAAATGGTAGGTCACAAGCTCGGTGAATTCTCACCAACTAAGAAGTTCTGGCGTCACGGAGGTAAGATGCAGAAGGAACTTGATCAGAAGAAGAAGGCTGCAGAAATCGCTGCTGCGAAGGCTGCAAAGACTTCTACAACTGCTTCACCAGCTAAGAAGAAATAATCGGTATGAAAGCAATTCTTAAAGATTACCGCCAGTCACCACGAAAGGTTCGCCTTCTCGCAGACTTGGTTCGCGGTAAGAAAGTAAACGACGCACTCGCAACTCTCAAGTTCCTTGACAAGCGTGCAGCTGGTCCATTTGCTAAGGTTATCGCTTCAGCGATTTCAAATGCAAAGCAGGCTGGTGCTGATGAGTCAAAGCTCTTCATCAAGGCAGTAGCCGTTGATAAGGGAACAGTGCTCAAGCGCTCAATGCCACGCGCACGAGGTTCAGCCTCACGTATTAACAAGCGTAACAGCCACATCTCGGTTGAGCTCGGCGTAAAATAATCTATGACACACGTAGCACACCCATATGTACAACGCATCGGTGTAAACCGCGATTGGAGAAGTCGCTGGTTCACCACAGATCCAAAGAAGTTCCGCGAATACCTTCGCGTTGACGCTGCACTCCGCAAGCACCTCAAGACTCGTCTTAAGGGAATGGCGGTAGACTCGATTGAAATCGAACGTAGCGACAAAGAAATTCGCCTCATTATCAAAACTGCAAAGCCTGGTCTTATCATCGGTCGTAGCGGAGACGGTATCACTGCTCTTAAGAAAGAGCTTGACCTCTTCCTCCGTTCACAGAAGATGATTGCCAAGCTTGGTCTCAAGCTAGACATCGAAGAAGTTCGTTCTCCAGAAGCATCAGCTCGTATTGTCGGTCAGATGATTGCTGAAGGTCTCGAGAAGCGTATGACTTTCCGTCGTGTGATGAAGCAGACTGCCGAGAAAGTTATGGCCAACCGAGATGTCCAAGGTGTACGTATGTCACTTGCGGGACGACTCGGAGGAGCCGATATGGCTCGTCGTGAAGAGCTCAAGAAGGGACGCGTTCCACTTCAGACTCTCCGCGCTGACATCGACTTCGCTCGTGTTGAAGCCAATCTTCCATACGGTGTGATTGGTATCAAGGTTTGGATCTACCGTGGAGAAGTGTTTGCTGATCGTACTGCTAACAAAGATGCAAAGCCATCACGCGAAGCAGCTCCATCACGAGCACCACGCACTAACCGTTCAGCTAAGTAATCGCGTATGTTGTTTCCTAAAAAAGTAAAACACCGAAAGTGGCAGACAAATCGCATCAGCGAGGAGCGCCGCAATCGTCCAGATACACGTGGTATTACCGTCGCGTACGGTGAGTACGGCCTTAAGGCAACTTCAGCATCACGCGTGAAGTCAAATCAAATCGAAGCAGCTCGTCGCGTAATCTCACGTACGACTGGCAAGACTGGTCGAGTATGGATTCGTATCTTCCCAGATCGTCCAATCACTAAGAAGGCCGCAGAAGTACCGATGGGTAAGGGTAAGGGAGATCCAGATCACTTTGTGTTCGAGGTAAAGCCTGACCGAGTCCTCTTTGAAGTAAGTGGTGTTTCGGAAGATATCGCTCGCGAAGCTTTCCGAAAGGCTACTGCAAAATTACCAGTAAAAGGTAAGTTCGTGCGCCGCGCGGACTCAAATCCTGTCTAATCGTATTGCGTATGTCAAAAATGCAAGATCTTCGAAAGAAATCAGACGCAGAGCTCGCGACACTCGTGGGTGATGCGCGCAAGACCATTCAGGAAGAGCGTTTCAAGGATACATTTAGTCGCAAGCCTGCGACTATCACAAAGTCTAAGAAGGATATCGCTCGCGCACTTACCGAGCTCAGTGCTCGCCGTAATAACGCAACTAAATAAGTATGAGTACCGAAACTACAAACAACGGTCGCGTGCTCCGCGGTAAGGTTGTCGCTTCAAAGATGACCGACACCATTACGGTAGCAGTAGAGCGATACGTGAAGCACCCAAAGTACAAGAAGTTCCTCCGTCGTACAAAGAAGTATCTCGTGCACGATGCTGGTAATACAGCAACGGTTGGACAAACGGTCGACATTATCGAAACCCGTCCGATCTCAAAGCGTAAAAGCTTTAAGCTCGTAACCAAGTAGGCGTATGATTCAACCACAGACAATCGTAAAGATTACCGACAACTCAGGTGGTAAGGTCGGCCGAGTCTTCAAGGTCCTTGGAGGTTCAAAGAAGCGTTACGCAGAACTTGGAGAGATGGTCGTGCTCGCAGTGCAAACTGCTGAACCACGCAAAGCTGTCAAGAAGAAGGACGTGGTGTACGGTGTAGTTGTTCGTCAGCGAAAGCCGTTCCGTCGTAAAGATGGTTCGTACGTAAGCTTCGACGACAACGCAGTTGTCATCATCGATAAGGTGAAGAAGGAACCAAAGGCAAACCGTGTGTTCGGCCCAATTCCTCGTGAAATCGCAGAAGCTGGTTATCAGAAAATTGTTTCACTTGCCCCAGAGGTAGTGTAAGCAACTAGCGAAATACAATCGTATGAAAATCAAGCAAGGAGATACCGTTAAGGTAATCGCAGGAAAGAACAAAGGAAAAATCGGAACTATCCTCACAACGCTTAAGGCAACTGAGCAGGTAGTTATCGAAGGGGTGAACGTTGCAAAGCGTCACCAGAAGAACAAGCGTTCACGTTCACAAGGACAAATTATTGAGAAGAGTATGCCAATCCACGTTTCAAACGTAGCACTCATGGAAGGTGATAAGACAGTTCGCGCTGGCTACACCACTGAGGGTGACAAAAAGGTTCGCATCTCACGTGCCTCTGGCAAAAAGATTTAACTAACTCGAGTATGGAAACTGTACAGGCTCGCCTTAAGAGCGCTTACACAGCGCTCAAAGATACCTTCGGGTACAAGAATGTTCACGAAGCACCAACTATCGAAAAGGTAGTGGTGTCAGTAGGAACAGGTCGCATCGACGACAAAGCAAAGATTGCGCTCATTCAGGATCGCATCGCTCGCATCACTGGTCAGAAGCCATCGGCTCGTCCAGCGAAGCAGTCAATCGCATCATTCAAGCTCCGTGCTGGTGAAATCATTGGCTACCAGGTAACCCTCCGTGGTGCTCGCAAAATTCACTTCCTCGACAAGTTGATTCACCTCGCGCTCCCACAGACTCGCGACTTCCGTGGTCTCAAGACCACCTCAATCGACGAGATGGGGAACTACACACTCGGTATCAAGGAACACACAATCTTCCCTGAAACTGCAGATGAAGACATCAAGGACGTCTTTGGTATGTCAATCACATTTGTAACGACAGCTAAGACAAAGGCTGAATGTGAAGCACTTTTGCGACACATCGGCTTGCCACTTCAAAAAGCGGAATAGCTTTTTAGAAAGCAAACTGCTTTGCTTTCGTGGAGTGCACTTGTGAAGGCTGAGTAATCAACTTCTCAAGCACGAAAAAATCCGCTCGTATGAGCGGATTTTTTCGTGCTTTGTACCCTTGACACACTTTAAATCCGAAGGTAGTATTTTCTCAATTCTTGAGTAAGAAGTGTTCAGTGTAAAAACAGGGAGCCTCATAATGAGTGAATCTTCACACCTACGTCCTGTCCCGTCAGAGGGAGAGGTGACTTCGTCCAATCAAGAACTGGTCGACCTCTGGCTATGGCCAGCAGATCTGCCAGCTGATATTGCTGTCGCTTCGCGTCCACTTCCACATAATCGCCACTGGCGATTCACCAAGGAAGATTCCCAACTCCTCCCGATGCCGGCCGTGTCCGTTGCTGAGCTTGTCGAGGTTTACCGCGATGAGCCGGCCATGGGCTACCATCAGCTTAAGTGGATGCTAGAAAATCCCACTGAATTGCCTGAGGAGTGGCGGCCGTACAAGATTTACTTTCTCGGCTTCGAGTTCCGCAAGGAACCATGGCTCGGCCATGTTTACTCGATTCAGTTCAAGGACGGCGTCTGGCATCGCAATGAAGAGCGGTTTGATTCAAAGATTGTCAAATCAACAGCACGCATCATTCTGATGCGTTAAATCTGGCCCCGCATCGACAAAAGACCCCGTGTCCTCGTCGATGCGGGGTCTTTTAAATCGGCTAAAAGTTTGTACAGGGTTTCTTTTGGAGACATTTCGAGATGGTTGGCTATCAAGTTTTGAAAAACGTGGTACTGTATCGCTGGAACAGAAACAGGAGACCAAACTATGGAAAACTGTATTGACGACATTATGCACAAACCACATGTCGTAAGTGTTGGTAGTGCCGGACAAAGCATTGAGGATTTGAAAGAAGCTTGGCGAGCACGGGCAGTGCGCTATGTTCCTGACACGGAGCTCTTGTTAAGGGAAGTGGCGCGTCTTCCTCAAAGGAAGTACCAGGCATTTATCATCTATTGCTTCACAGCGCGGGGATTCAACTTCAATAATGAGCGGAGTAAGCCGTCTCTGCAGACTCTGTTTGATCGAGCACAGCAAGAGGGCTTTCAGCTCTTTACGCCTGAGGCCTTGTTCCAGCTCTCACTTAGACAGACGCCGGCACTGCATGTCGGCAAGGCCTGTCTCGTCTCTATGATGCCGATTGAGAATGAAAACAAAAATCCCCAATTACCGATTTTACAAACCATCCATCCAAGTGGCGGTGAGCCAGTGACGATGGTTCGGATGACGTCTGGTGACTTGTGTAATGAGTGGTCACTCGATATGCCAATTTTGTTCCTGAAGCAACTCTGAAATGGGTCGTAAAATGAGGGCCCGGACGCGTCAGCGTCCGGGCCCCTTTTCCTTGCTATTCCTCTGTTTTCTGGTATTGTAGCGGACATCAGCGAGGCGGCATAAGGCCTCCCGTTGAAGGCAAATATCCTTTGATATTCGCTGGATTTATTACGGGGCACGTCACCAATTCTCGGTGATACGGCTCCACCAACATAATTAAACTCGAATGGCACGAACTTCACTTATTGTGCGCTCACAGCGTACACCAAAGTTCAAATCGCGAGTTGTCCGACGCTGTAAGCTTTGTGGCCGAAAGCACGGATACTTGCGTGACTTCGATATGTGTCGAATTTGTTTCCGCGAACTCGCACACGAAGGACAGATACCAGGCGTTAAGAAATCATCATGGTAGGAGATACAATCGGCGATTTCATTATCCGCCTCAAGAATGCTGGCATGGTCGGCAAAAGTACAGTATCAGTACCGTACTCAAAGCTTCGCCACAGCGTTGCAAATAAGCTCGTAGATGCAGGGTACATTACTGCAGCTATCGAACACGGGAAGCGTGTTCAGGACAAGACTCTTGAAGTTACTCTTAAGTACGAAAATGGCTCACACCGTATTCGTGGCGTAAAGCGTGTTTCTAAGCCAGGTCGTCGTCTTTACACCAAGGTCGCAGATATTCACAAAGTTAAGTTTGGACAGGGGCACATGATCCTTTCTACTCCAGCAGGCATTCTTACGAATGACGAAGCTCGCGAGAAGAAGGTTGGTGGTGAGCAAATGTTCATTATCTGGTAAGTATGAGTCGTTTAGGAAAATCACCACTTCAGATTCCAGCTGGCGTTACTATTACAGTCGCTGATGGAGTACTCGAAGTGAAGGGACCAAAGGCAACCTTGTCTCGTCCGGTTCGAAATGACGTTACCTTCACTATTGAAGGAGACGTTCTTACTCTCACACCAGGTAAGACAGATCTTGCGAAAGCACTCTGGGGTACTTACGCTGCGCACGTGCGCAACATGGTAAAGGGTGTCACTGAAGGATTTGAAAAGATTCTCGAAATTGAAGGAGTAGGATACCGTGCAGAAGTAAAGGGGACAGACCTCTCTATGAATCTCGGTTTTTCACACCCTGTCATCCTCGCTATTCCAGCAGGTATTACTGCTGAAGTGGTAAAGAACGTAATTACTCTCAAGGGTTCAAACCTCGAAGAGCTCAATCAGTTCGCAGCAAATGTTCGTAAGGTTAAGAAGCCAGAGCCATACAAGGGCAAGGGTATTCGATACCGTGGCGAGTTCATTATCCGCAAGCAGGGCAAGAAGGCCTCATAATCGTAATCATCGTATATGGAAAAAACACAATACAAGAACCACATGCGTGAAATGCGACACAAGCGCCTTCGTGCAAAGATTGTTGGAACTGCTACTCGTCCACGTCTCGCTGTTTACCGCAGTAACACTGCTATCTACGCTCAGCTCATCGATGATGCTGCGGCAAAGACACTCGCGTCAGTAGATTCTCGCAAGGAAAAGGGTACACCAATTGAAAAGGCTAAAGTTGTTGGTGCGGCAATTGCCAAGAAAGCAGCTGCGCTCAATCTCGCTGAAGTCGTATTTGACCGTGGTGGATTCAAGTATCAGGGAGGTATTGCAGCACTTGCTGATGCCGCTCGCGAAGCAGGTCTAAAATTCTAATTAAAATTATGTCAGAAACAAAACAGCAGGAAGCTACAACTGACGTTACGTCAGAAGCAGTAGTGCCAGAAGTGGCAACTACAACCGATGCACCAGCTGGTGAAGGCGCACAGCGTCGTCCGGGCCGTGGCGGAGATCGTCGCGGACAACGAAACGACCGTCGTCCTCGCCGTCAGGCTCGTCCTGAGCGTGTGCGTCCAGAGTACGAACAAAAGATTATCAGTATCCGCCGCGTAACTCGTGTTATGGCTGGAGGTCGTCGTTTCAGTTTCTCTGTGGCGATGGTCATCGGTGATAAGAAGGGTAAGGTAGGTGTTGGTATTGGAAAGGCAGGCGACACCCAACTCGCAATTGAGAAAGCAGTCCGTGATGCGAAGAAGAACATGATTGTTATTCCAATGAACAAGGACAGTCACCTTCCACATGATGCACACGTAAAGTACGCTTCAAGTGAAGTAATGATTCAGCCAGCACCAGGTCGTGGACTTGTGGCCGGTTCATCAGTTCGTACTGTACTTGAAATGGGAGGAGTAAAGGATGTTACTGCAAAGATCTTCTCTCGTTCAAAGAACAAACTTAACAACGCACGCGCTGCAGTCGAGGCGCTCAAGCAACTTAAGAAGTCTTCATAATATGCAGCTTCATGAACTTAAGCCGGTAACCCAAAAGAAGGTTGCTAAGCGCATCGGTCGTGGTGGAAAGCGCGGTAAGATGTCAGGTCGCGGACACAAGGGTCAGACTGCACGTACTGGTAACAGTACTCGCTCTGAAATGCTCGAATTCATCAAGAAGATTCCAAAGCTCCGTGGTCATGGTAAGAATCGTGCCAAGACGGTAAACGAAGAACGTGAGCTTCCAGTGGTGGTAAATCTCTCAGTGCTCGAGGCAAAGCTCGAAGCGGGAGCATCAGTTACCCCAAAGACTCTCGTGGCGGTAGGTGTTATTACGACTGTTCGTAAGAAGGCCCCAGCTGTCAAGATTCTCGGAAACGGCGAAATCACTAAGAAAATCAACGTAGAAGGTTGTCAGGTATCTGCTTCTGCTAAGGCAAAAATCGAAAAGGCTGGCGGAAGCGTGAAATAAACGGTAGCATTACGCCTATGCAGACATTTCTTCATAAGCTTAAGGTGGTATTCACTGAAAAGGCTATCCGCAATCGCGTACTCTTCGTTTTAGGAGCTCTCATTATCTTCCGCGCCCTTGCGGCCATCCCAATCCCGGGAGTAGATCAAAACGTACTCCAACAGTTCTTCGCAAACAATCAGTTTCTTGGTCTCCTCAACATCTTCTCAGGTGGTGGGCTCGCTAATCTCTCGATTGTAATGCTTGGTGTCGGTCCGTTCATTACGGCTTCGATTATTATGCAGCTCATGACAGTGATGTCGCCTGCGCTCAAGAGTATGTACTCAGAGGAGGGAGAAGCAGGTCGTGCCAAGTTTACCCAGTGGAGTCGTATGCTTACGCTTCCACTTGCTATCTTGCAAGGCTTTGGTTTCCTTACCCTTCTCCAGAGTCAGGGAGTTATCACTGGCCTCACGACCTTTGACTTCATTGTGAATGTCATCCTCATTGTGGCTGGTTCAGTGCTCCTTATGTGGATTGGTGAACTTGCGACGGAATACGGTATCGGAAACGGTGTATCTATCATCATCTTCGCTGGTATCGTGGCAAGCTTCCCGTCTACTATCGGACAGCTGGCGTACACGTACGACCCAGCTCAGCTACCGTTGTATCTCGGATTTGTCTTGATTACAGTCGCTATCATTTTTGCTGTTGTCTTTATGACAGAAGCAGAACGACCAGTGCCGGTGACATATGCCAAGCAGAGTCGTGGAGGAAAGACCTATGGTTCGAGTACTTCATACTTACCACTTCGTCTCAACCAGGCTGGTGTGATTCCAATCATCTTTGCTCTCTCAATCATCCTCTTCCCACAGATGGTATTGAACATCCTCACGGCGTTCAATCTCTCATGGGTACCGCAGGCAAATGAAGTGGTGACGAACTTCATGAATAATCAAGTCGCGTACGGTATTACCTACTTCGTCTTGGTTCTTCTCTTCACCTTCTTCTACACTGCGGTTACGTTTGACCCAGATGCGATGGCTAAGAACCTCCAGAGAAACGGTGCGTTTATCGCGGGTATCCGCCCAGGTACACACACCGCCGAGTATCTTGGTAACGTGGTGACCCGCCTCACCCTTGTCGGGGCACTCTTCCTTGCGGTGATTGCTGTACTTCCAATCGGAATGCAGATACTCACTGGGGTAGCGGCGCTCGCCATCGGAGGTACAGCTGTTCTCATCGTAGTGAATGTGGTCCTTGACCTCCTTCGCCGCGTTGATGCTCAGGTGTCACTTCGCGAGTACTAGTAGCACAATTAAAAAGAGCCGCCCCGTACGGGGCGGCTCTTTTTAATTTCTAGTACTGATTTTTGAATGAGTATCCGAGTGGTACTGCGCTATGGCGAGGTTCCCAAGTATCGCTCTCGAGCCATTCTCGATAGATA
>JBDLTL010000026.1:0-10671 GCA_039799085.1 Candidatus Parcubacteria bacterium
GGCCGTTTCTTATTCTCTCTACTTCGCAAACCAAACCGTGAATTCTAAATAATCATCATTCTCTGGCAATCCTGATGGATTGTCTTTCTTAAAGATAAGTGCGCCTCGCTTCATAAAGTCTTGATCACCTTCTTCATATGGAGAGACGAAGGTGAGCTCTCCCGTAAACGGAACAAAGTCTGTCGTCATCCATTCACCCTGTGCGGTGATGATTCCTTCTGCAATAATCCGTCCATCCCAATCCACGAGTGATACGGGTGCGCTCGCTTCAAAAAACCAATTGCCACGCGCTTCACCTGAAATAGTAAGCGGGTTAGTAACCACTCCCATTGGAAAAGGGCTTGTCACTCTAATCAAATCAGCTTTGCTATCTATATGTGCTTGCAAGTCAGCTGGAATCTCTGGTGCTGGCGGACAAACAAACTCGCAGCTTGGTCCCGTGCGTCCGACATACGAACCATCAGGACACTGCATAGCATCAGCCGTACAAAAAACGCCTTCTGTTGTAGTGGCAACATCAGACACGTCATCACTCGGCGCTTGTGCGACCGGCATAAAGTACTGGACCGTCGCAGCAATCACCCCCACAAAGACAGCGACTCCGATAATGAGAAAGAGAATTCGATTACTCATATAAAAAGTATAACAAAACTACGATGCTAATCGCGCAAGTTGTAACCTTGCCTTCTCAAGCATATGCATACGCGTAAGTCCTACCAGGAACGCACTGTATTCAGGACTGAGCTCTTCCCCTGATTCAAGTGGTTCCGCACAATCTGCAATGATTGCTTCAAGTGCTTCAACTCGCTCTTCACCTTCAGGGCTAGCGATTGCCTCGGCGAAGCGCTCCTTCAATGCTTCGAGTGCTTGCTCGCTCACATCAAGACCCTCTCGTTGTACCTCCCTCCTTTGAATTAAAGCTTCCATAGGTTTTGGGTCAACTAAGTAATAATGTTTATTTTATCAAGTTTGGAAGTACGTCAGTCTTGCACGAAGAACTTTTTTGTATCGTATTTAAAATTGACATTTTATATATGTATGTTAAAAATATGGTCCGGCAATTACGTCGAGGAGTACAAAGTTCATGAGCAACATCGCCCCTCCGCTCACCCGTGAAGGCTTTCTGCACGGCTGCAGTCAGCCCGGGCCGGCAAGACCGATGAAGGACACGATCATTCATGAAGGTATCAAGATTACCTTCACTGCCAGCGGAATTCTTTTCTCTGCTGCCGACGATGCCCCCTTCACGGCACGCCAGACGCTTCGCAAATTCAGCGAAGCAATCGAGAATGTTCGCTGCCTGCCCGCTCGTGTCTCGCGCGAGAATCAAACCTAACGACCACCTGTTCTTCCTCCCCCAACCTTGCCCCCGGCGCATCACGCACCGGGGGCTCAACTTTTGTATGAAAACGCCGCGCGAACCTTACGGTCCGCGCGGCACTGATGTTCGCACTTCAACAGGATAGAGCGTTGGCTTGCGAAACCTCACCCGAAAGCCGAGGAAGGCAAGTTGGAACCACACCTTCAGGTTGGCTCGTTCTGATGAGAGTTCGATAAGCACAAAAACGTCACCTCGACGAGAACCCTTCGGAAGAACGGTAACCGTCGCAACGACTTCTTCGTCGTTTCTGATGCTCACCTTGGCATCATTGAGAAAGATGCACGTAACCGAATCCAGCAACTGGAGCCGGAGGTACGTCATAAGTGTCTCTAACTCGTCCTGGTAGAGAAGCTCTTTCGATTCGACACCATTTGCCGGCGACACATATACACTACTCGCCGGCCACGTAATTGCATCAAAGAAGACCAGTCGGTACAGCCACGTGAACAAATTCATCGGCCACCCCCTTTCCTTGCGCTACTGTAATTGAATACTGAAAAAATGCAACGCCGCGCGGACTCTGGTCCGCGCGGCGCATTGCCGTAGCTATTTTGAGATGAACGAATCACCTCTTCTTACCTTCCTTCCACTTCGGCGGAAGCACCGACCCCGGAAACATCCACTCGATGATTCCAAAAACGACTCCCGTGATAATCTGCGCCATAACAACACCCTCCCTTCTCCGCCTCCTACTCTATCGGTGTTTGTGATGGTTGTAAACAAAGCAAAACCCCTCGCGCAAAGATGCGGAGGGGTTTGTACTTAATGAGATAACCTAAATCTTACGCAGCTTCAAGCAATGCCTCAAGCTGATTGAGCCCCATATCAAATCCTTCCTTCATTCCCATTTCTACGAGTGTATTCATGTCAGCCGGAGACTTTGAGGTAAGCACGACAGTGACAGTGGTCACTCCATCATTCTCGACGAAGGTAACGTCCCATTCAGTACTCGGCATGTCTGTCTTTACACTCCAGTCTTCATTCGCAAAGGCGTCAGTAGCACTAAATGAATCTTCTGGATTGATGTTGCTGTATCGGTTGATGCAGTAGTGCGCGTCACCTTCTGGACCGCGCATGACATAGTGCCATTCGCCGCCATCAGTAAAATCCATACTTTCAGTCACGGCATCATACGGCTTTGGTCCCCACCACTTATCGAGGAATTCAGCTGTCGTGTAGTACTGCCACACCTTACTCTTTGGTGAGGTAAAGCTACGCTCCGCTACCAACTGATTACTCTCTGGTTTATGGGTGTAGATAGTTTTCATATACGTGCAGTATACTTTATTTATGAAAAAACCTCGCGTCTACACTATGGCCTTCGGGAGCGTCTATCCGCTCTATATCACCAAAGCCGAAAAGAAAGGTCGCACCAAGAAAGAAGTTGACGCCATCATCATGTGGCTCACTGGTCATACACAAAAGAGTCTCGAGAAAGAAATCAAAGCCGGAACTGACTTTGAAACCTTTTTCAAAACCGCTCCGAAGACGAATCCAAAGCGAAAGCTAATTACTGGCGTCGTCTGTGGCGTCCGCGTCGAAGACATCCCGGAGAAAACCATGCGCGAAATCCGCTACCTCGACAAACTCATCGACGAACTCGCCAAAAACAAACCCCTCGAAAAAATCCTCCGTTCGTAGCAAAGAAAACAGGACTGTCTTGAGGTCGTCTTCGGGAAAGAGTACTGGGTTATCTCAAGGTACCTTCAATTCTCGCGCTTCTTTCAGCTAATTTAACAATAAATCCATTCTTGTCGTTTATGTTTTTCAGAAGAAAATCTCCGATTCCTTCAAGGACAAGAAATATAGACAACGTAAGGAAAACAAAGAATGGATTTTGAACTGTAAAGTACGTGGGGTCTAACTGAACTGAAAGCTGCCAAGTAATTGGCAAACTAAATCCAAGAGTAAAAGCAAAAGGATTTTTAAACAAGTGAAAAAATTTAAACAACGGATCTGGTTTTGGTCTACTAAAATTGATTTCAACGTTGGTTGATGTGACTCCACGACTGTTTGAAAAAAGATATTTCATCCGTTCATATTTTCTGTCTACATAGAAAAATATTAAACTTAGTAAAATACTTATACCTCTATTTCTAAGCCTACTTAATCTAAACATGTCACTATGGTGATTCTTTTCAAGGAAATCAATTAAGTCTGTGACGTTATATTGCTTGTTCTTGTAACTTAGAAGCAACTTATCTTCGTTAAAAGAAAATTCTTTTTCTCCGTATGAAAGATAGTTGGAGATTTTCTTGAATTTGCTAGAGTCCTGAATAGTCCATGTATCAGATTTGTTACGAATGACCATGTCTACTCCGAGACAAATACTGCCATCTGTATCGAGATAAAATTTGATGAATTGCCTCTTTTCAGATAACTCGGGGTTTTTATATTTTCGTATGACTTGAATTCCTGATACATCTGCATACTGATAGACTTCTTCATCACGCACGTTTCTACTGTAAGCTTGGAAAATTCTGTCTGAGAGGGCAGTCATGTAATCATTATGCACTTCCAGTACTTGTTAACAATTGCCTCACATAAAATTTTATTTCGTAGAATTTCAAATCTCGATGAATCACGCGGAGCACAAGAAAAAAGCCCCGAGGCGTACTGGATGTACGACGAGGGGCTTTTTTCGTAGTGCGACAAAGTGAATCGCGAGATTTGGGATTTTACCAAGCGAAGTGGGCAAACGCTCGGTTCGCCTCCGCCATCTTGTGCGTATCCTCCTTCTTCTTCACTGCATTTCCTTCTTCCTTCTTTGCAAGGATGAGTTCAGCAGCGAGAGCCTTGTGCATTGGCACACCCTTTTGCTTGCGCGCGCCGGCAATAATCCAGCGAAGGGCGAGAGCCATGCGGCGCTCTGGGCGTACCTCACGTGGTACCTGGTAGTTTGCACCACCAACGCGACGTGAACGTACTTCCATAAGCGGACCAGCGTTGCGCACTGCAGTGTTGAACACTTCAAGTGGGTCTCCGCCGTCCTTGTGATCCTTGATCACCTCGAACGCACCGTACACAATCTTGCGTGCAGTCTCTTTCTGACCGCGGAGCATGATGTAGTTGATGAGACGTTCGACGTCGACTGAACCATACACCACATCTGGTGAGACGGTTGGTCGGTTTTTGATTGGTCGTCGCATAATTTTAATTTAATAATGCGAATGAGAAATATGACAAGTCATTTTTTCATTCTTCGCATAGTCTGATGCCGAACCATTTCTGGTTGCATCGCGTCCTATAATCTGTAGCGAATATAAACTATTTGTAATTGGTGAGACTCGCTAGTCTCGGGTTACCCTCAGGCTTACTTAGCCTTTGGGCGCTTTGCTCCGTAACGAGAACGTCCTCGGCGGCGGTCTGCCACTCCGGTAGCGTCGTACTTACCACGCACAATGGTGTAGTTCACACCGATGTCCTTCACGCGACCTCCACGTACGAGTACGACAGAGTGTTCCTGAAGATTGTGCTTGATACCTGGAATGTAGGCAGTAATTTCCTGACCGTTTGAGAGACGTACACGAGCAATCTTTCGAATCGCTGAGTTCGGCTTACGAGGGGTCTTGGTAGTTACCTTTGTACATACGCCACGCTTGAATGGAGAGAAGTAGGTGTTTGGCTTGTTCAAGATTTTGTTAAATCCTGACTCGAGAGCCGCTCGCTTACTCTTCCGCGCTTTGTCGGTTCGCTTACTACGGGTTAATTGTTGAATTGTTGCCATAAATTAAGCTCGAGTACAATACTATATATAGCTATTTTTGCAAGCATTTCCAGGACTTTGAAAACAAAAAAGCCACCAAAAGAGGTGGCGGATGGGTGACCGAGGGAAGCAGGAGGGAGGGAGGCGCTTCCCTCGGTCGGAGGCGGTCCACTCGCTAAAGGTCTCGCCCCAAGTTATCTACTAAGATAGTAACACATTTTTTAGAATTTACAATACTTACCAGCCAATGAGGAGGAACGTAAGCCACTGGGTTGCCATATAGAGTGGCCCAGCAAGAAATACCATGAAGACAAGTATGACGAGCGCAAAGCCAAGGGCAACGTTTTGTTCAAAGTACGAACGAAATGCTTCGTACTTCATGCGGAGTGAAAAAGGCAACAAACGAGGGAAAATCTTTGAACCATCAAGCGGAGGAATCGGTACGAGGTTGAAAAACGCCAAGAAAATATTGAGCATTATGACGCCAATAGCGAGTGAAACGAATGACTCTGAGAGACTAAGCACGTCAGCGAGGTGTACGAGGATTGCAAACACTCCAGCAATAAAGAAGTTGGCGAGCGGACCGGCGAAAGCCACGATTGCCTCCCCCCACTTTTGATTGGAGAGATTGTACGGGTTGTATGGGACAGGCTTAGCAGCACCAAAGAGAATTGGTGAACCGGTCGCTAGGAGAATACCTGGGAGAATAACCGACATCATCGGGTCGAGGTGGACAATCGGATTGGGAGAAAGGCGCCCTGCCAAGCGAGCGGTCGGGTCACCAAGGAAGTTGGCCGCGTACCCGTGCGCCATTTCGTGAATAATTACCGACATAATGAGGATGACAAGCATCCCGATACTCATTGGATCCATAGTGTCTCAATACTACCGTACTTACATTAGAGATAAAAGCCTTTACCGTTGCCGAAGTGCCGCGCCGAGTAACGCAAGGTCAGATGAACTTAGTGTGCCATTTGATTCTTTAGCCGCCTTACTTAACAGCACCCGCGCTTCATTTGGAATTCCTTTTGTATCTAATAAGTTCTTAAAAGATGGGTCTTGCTGATACGCACGGTAAGCTTCCCACCCCAACTGTCGATTCACAATCTCTTCACACTTTTGCTCTGACTCAAAAGGACTCGCTACCTCGTAACCAGCTCCACTTTCATCCGGATGCTCAACGAAATATTCCTGCTTCGCAATATCCCACATCGCCCACGTGATACTTTTTCCAAATGGTGAGACAGGTACATCGATACTATTTGCCACATCGATCATTGTCTTTTGCAATCTCTCAGCCAAACCCCTCACTGTTTCTACGTCAAGATGCTTAAATAGATTTTCGAGTGACCCCGCATACCGTTGTGCGTTATCAGCCGTCTTTGTCCACTCCAACATTTGTACTCTTTGTTCTTCGGGAAGAACAGCATCTTGATAGGAAAGGTATTCATGTGATGTCTGCTGTGCAGGAATGGATTCATCTGAGATACTTATTAAACCATCTTCAATGATGATTCTTTTTAACTCCTCTTCCGTTAGTCGGTACAGCTTTTTATAAAGACCTTCATTTTGACCATCTCCATGGATCACTTTATGTAAGTCAAATTCTAACCAACGAAAATTCTTGCCTTCTTCAACCTTCCATGGAATTCTATTCTGATAGAAAAAACTTTCTGGATCAGATAAAAACTCTTGCCTCTTATCTTCTGACTGAAGTATATTTTTACTTTCTTCTACCCACAACTTTGTTATGTACCTTATAAGCTCCTCGGGATGAGTCCTTAAGTATTCGTTCCTCTGCTTTATAAGTGAATATTTTCTATCTTGCATGGTCTGATACTCTTCTGCGTTTTGCTGCTCTTCTTCTGTAAGACGTGAAATTACTTCAGGGTTACTCGGGTATATATTAAGCCCAGGGAAACGAGCTTCAAAAACTAAATCATATGTCTCAATTTCTGATGTCATCTCCTCGACTATTTTTGAAGAATCTTCAGGCTTTTCAATATTCTCATCACTAATGATATTGGTTCCGTCTAAAACTTGCTTTGAAGTAGGAATTTTCTCTTGCATACGTACATTATATTGCACCTGACAACGTACTTAGAGAGACTCTTATTAATTTGTTAATATAGTCCCCTGAATACTTGCAATATCAAGCGTACATGGTAGTATGTCGCCACTAAATAAACGTTATGGCAAAGCAATGCGACATTACAGGTAAGAAAACCCAGATTGGTGGGAAGTACAGCAACCGCACTCGTGCGACACAGTTCAACCCGTCTGGAAAGACCAAGCGTGCACCAAACCTCCAGAAGAAGCGCATCTATGTCGCTGAACTCGGAAAGACAGTGACCGTGAAGGCATCTACAAAGGGTCTCCGCACTATCGCTAAGAACGGTGCATTCAAGACTCTCAAGGAAGCTAAGCTTATCTAAGAGAAATAAAAGAGCCGGGCCCCTTGCGGGGCCCGGCTCTTTTATTTACTTGCGCCAGACTGTTGCTCCATCTGAATAAAAGGTAACCGTGCCATCCGTACCTGTATGCGATGTTTGAATATTCCTTTTAAAGACTCGTTGCATTACATCTTGATGTGGGTGACCGTAGCGGTTATCTATTCCTGCAGATACCACAGTGAAGCGTGGCGAGACTGTGTCGAGCCACGCTTCACTTGTAGAGGTTTTACTTCCATGGTGACCCAGCTTGAGCACATCACTATCAAGTTGTGTTCCATACGTCGCTACGAGATGGTTCTCGATTTCTTGTGGTGCGTCTCCGGTCAACATAAACGATGTGTTTCCATACACCACCCGGAGCACAATTGAAGCGGTGTTACTCTCGAGTTTTGATTCGTCACCGGTTGGTGCAAATATTTGAATGGTAGTACTGGCGCCGAGCTGAAATACCTGGCCAGCATCCGCGAGGATTATGTCTGCACCTTCTTTGGGTACGGCTAAGGCAAAAGCCGCCGCCGCACCGGAATCACCTTCATTCTCTGTCATCACAATAGTGCCGATATCATAGCGAGCGAGGACATCAACAAGCCCGGCAATATGATCAAGATCCGGATGGGTCGCGACCACCATATCTATTTCTTTATCAAAGGCTGGTCGCTCTTCGCTCAGACGCCTGAGCACTGTCGCATCTCTCCCGCCATCAACCAACATCTCAAATCCGTCTGGTGTCTCAATCAAAATCGCATCTCCCTGCCCCACATCGAGAAACGACACGACGAGACACTCACACTCCTTAGAAGAAGTAGACGGTGTTAGTTCAGGAGACCATGAAATAAACGACACGAGTAGCATTAGCAATAGAGTGAGGATTCGTTTTAATTCAAGCGGGGACATCGCACCATGATACAATACACATCACTATGAAATACGAAGCAAAAACATTTATCATTCCGGAAGTTGAGGGCATCTCTAAGGAGACAATGGATAATCACCTCGGCCTCTATGCCGGATACGTGAAGCACGTAAACGTGATTCAAGAAAAAGTAGCAGAGCTCAGCAACGACGTTACAACAAACGCGTACGCTATCGGTGAACTCCAGCGCCGCCTTGGCTTCGAGTTCTGTGGCATGCGCAATCACGAGTACTACTTCTCACAGTTTGAAGGCGGCGGTCGACCACTTCCCGATGGAAAGCTTAAGAAAATGATTGAAGCACAATGGGGAAGCTTTGATGCGTGGCTCACAGGCTTCATGCAAGTGGCCAAGGCTCGAGGTATTGGTTGGGCAATGCTCTACTTCGACCCAAAGACAAATCAGCTTGTACAAACCTGGGTAGACGAGCAGCACATCGGTCAGCTTGTTGACGTCGATATTATTCTTGCGCTCGACATGTGGGAGCACTCATACCTCATGGACTACAATTCTGCTGACAAAGGAAAGTACATCGACGCTTTCTTTAAAGCAATTAACTGGGAGGTAGTTGGACTACGACTTCCTTAACGGAAAAAGACAGGAGTGTCGGTGGAGACCGGCGAAGGGCGTAGCCCTTCGCCGGCTTTTCCTACTACCTCTATCTCTTCTTCAATAGTCCAATCAGAATACTCATCTAGCTTCTCTTTTTTTATAAAGAAGAACCCATACACAAACACTATGTACATCCCGAGTACCCACCACGCTGAGAATGCCGGCACAGTAATCGTCGCAAAGGGAAGCGACGCGCACCACACAGCAACGGTAACAATGTACGAAAGTGTGGCGTGCGCAATAAATGCAAATGGTGTCACAAACAGTGAAGACAGCGGTGCAATAATCCCAGCCAAAAATGTCGCGAGCATAGCAAGCGGTACCATTGGTAGCACGAGGAGATTGGCAATAATTGCCACCAGCGAAACCTCACCAATATGATAGAGAAGCAACGGCAGTACTGCGATTTGGGTCGCAACTGTTGAGAGCAGATAATCACGTATTCCAAGTGAAGTAGATACTCCAAGTAATGATTGCTCAAACCTTGGAACCAAAAGCACAAGCCCCAGGGTTGCCATAAAAGAAAACTGAAAGCCGATATCGTAGAGAAGAATATACGGATGAACAAACACCATCGCCGCGGCGGCAAATAAAAGCGCGCGCATAATGTCGTACGTTCGACCGAGAAGTTGGGCTCCAAGAAGCAGGAGCGCCATCACGCTTGCGCGCACCACCGTCGCTGAAAGACCGACAAGAAATGCAAAGGCAACCACCGCAACCATACTACACACAATACGCAGTCGCCGGCCTAAGAAAAACGAAAGGACAAAAATTGTAAATGAAATAATCAACATAATGTTGTACCCGGAGAGCACAACGATGTGGACGATGCCTGCCGCTCGAAACGCATCTTCAATCCCGTCTCCGAGTGCTTGTTTCACTCCAAGGAGCAACCCCTTGCCCAGTCCTGCTTGTGGCTCGAGAAGAGCGGTGTCAATTCCTCCAATCAATTGCTGCTTGAATGAAAGGAGCTTCGTAATAAACCAAGAGCCATTTCCGGAAGACAGCACTTCAACCTGTGCAAACGAAATAGAATACTCAACCCCTTTAGCAAGTAAGTACGTGTCGTAGTGGAATTCTCTTCCGAGTTCTGTAACAAAGGACTCTGGCTTGGCGAGCACACCTTCTACATGCACTTCATCTCCATATGAAACGGGAAGAAATCTATCGGCTGTAACAAGAATTTCGTCGTCACCTATAGCGACGTAGAGATGTTGTGTCTGTGTCCTGACATCAGGTTCTTTTACAACCACGCCAGTTAGGGAAACCTCCTCCCCAATATGCATTCCAAGCGGCGATACACCAACAGACCAGGATTCTATTTCGATGCGAAGTAACCCAACTGCGAACGCTGCTACAAAAAAGCAACTTACTATCACCGCTCGGGCAGCAGATTCTTTTTTATTCTTTCGTGAAGCCAATAGTGCAACGGCGAAAGTGACTAGAAGTATCCACGTAATTATGAAAAGGTCTGACGAAAAAATGGTGCCAAGCCCGACACCAAATAAAAAAGAAATAAGTATCCCGTGAAAGATTCCAAACTGCACGGCTCTAGTATACAGGTACAAAAACAGCCGCGAGCGAATGCGAGCGGCGTTTGAAAGAACT
>JBDLTL010000027.1:0-10419 GCA_039799085.1 Candidatus Parcubacteria bacterium
TCACACGGCTCATTTGAAAACTACAAAAAGTGTAAGCTTTCTATTGCGCAAGCGGTGGCGCGTTCACCGAAGCGACCACGTGTCATTGTCGCGAACGTCGATGATCCACACGGTGACGACTTCCTCAATGTCGGCGTCGACAAGCCAGTCCCGTACGGCCTTGCCAATCTCTCACTTCACACCCTTCATAAAGACACCATCAGTCTCGTGATTGATGGTGTCACTATTCGCGTTCCAATTGTAGGGCTCTTCAATGTATACAACACTCTCGCTGCCCTAAAGACCGCACAAGCATTTGGTGTATCACTTGAAGTGGCTGCTGACGCACTCCGCACACTCCCTCCTATCAAGGGACGCGTGGAACAATTCCATAGCGCCAGCATGGCAAGCAAGCAAGTGACGACAGTCGTCGACTATGCTCACACGGTGGATTCCCTTGAGAAGCTTTACCAGGCATTTCCGGACAAACCAAAAGTCTGTGTACTTGGAAATACTGGTGGTGGCCGCGACACCTGGAAGCGCCCTGAGATGGCTGCGGTGGCAGAAAAATACTGTGACCATATCATTCTCACCAACGAAGATCCGTACGATGAAGACCCTAAAAAAATTATCAACGATATGGTGAAAGGTCTCTCAAATACCGAGAAGCTCACCATCATCATGGACCGAAGAGAAGCGATTCAAAAAGCTCTCGAGCTTGCACCAACAGGTGGCTACGTCCTTGTCTCTGGCAAGGGCACCGACCCGTACATAATGGAAGCAAAGGGAAAGAAAACGCCGTGGAGTGATGCGGAGGTGGTACAAGAACTTCTTGCCGAGTTGAAATAAGAAAAAGGCCGGAGCTGACGCTCCGGCCTTTTCTATGTAATCCCATGATACAAAACAATCCCTGCGGTCACCGATACGTTGAGCGATTCTTTCTGTCCAAGCATTGGGAGTTCGACAACGACATCCGCAAGTTCCAGCACTTCCTTTGAAACGCCGTCAACTTCATTACCGACAATGTACGCGACGTGTTCTGGCTCTTCAAAATCTTTAAGAGACACACTCCCTTCCGCGAGCTCAACCGCTACAACAGTTACGCCGTCGGCTTGTAGTCTCTCAATCACTTCTCTTGTAGTCACCACCTGCTCCCACGCCATTGTCTTACTCGCCCCAAGTGACGTCTTCTCCATCTCCGCCTGCACACGCCCAAAGCGGTCGGTCGGCGCGGGTGTATACCCCACCAAAAACACCTTCGCCACCCCCGAAGCATCCGCGGTGCGAAAAATCGCCCCGACATTGTATGCACTTCTGATATCTTCAAGGATGATGTATTTCATGTGTGGCAAGCGTAACAAAAGCCTCGATGATTGTCACCAATCATCGAGGCTTTTGTATTTGTCCGCCCTCCAGGGCTCGAACCTGGGACCATCTCCTTAAAAGGGAGCCGCTCTACCGACTGAGCTAAGGGCGGATACTTTTGATTTCAAAAGTGGCAAAACTATACCATTTCAAGAATGAAAATCAAATATGCGTCCTTATTGCAATTTATTATGGGCTTCTTCTACTCCTTACAAAATTCTCTACGGTGTGATTAATAAGCGAGCTACGAACTTAACCATTCTATAAATTTTTCATCCCTACCCTCTGAAACACTAACTAAAATTTTGGGAACATCTATTGCCTTACTCTTACACCCTTCTCTAAAAAGAGAAATCATGCTGTTATGCTTCGATATAAACAAACCGTTAATTAAACCCGAAACAACAACTTTACCGACTTCCGATTCCATCCCCACCTCATCAAGAAACTTTATTACGCCATCAAAAAGATTTTGAACATCTCGTCTAAACATCGAATCTAGATAGCTTAAGCTCCTTATTGCTTCTGTCCTTAAGTCCTCATCTGAGAGACTCTCGTAAGGGAAGTGCTGCATAAATACAGTTATATACTCCATTCTGTCATTCAGACTCAATTCATCAGACAGATAGGCTATCTTAAGTTGTGAGAAATCTGAGCCTTCTAAATCTCTCGATAAAAGCAACTCGGAAACATTATGTATATCCTCAGGAACCACCGAAAGTCTATTTAGAATATTTAAAGTGTCATTTCTCCTGAGTTTTAAATAAAGTTCTTCGTTATGAGCATCAACGTAAGCTTTAGTCTCCTCCACCTCTCTTTTTATTTTGGTAATTTTCTCGTAAGATTTGTTAATAAAAATTGCCAAAAAGATACCCCCTATTGTTGCAAATAGTGATATCGCACTCACAGCCAAGCTTGATATTTCAATCTGATTTGAAATTCGTTCATTTACTTCATTTGAAAGCTCCTGTCTCTGCTCTAAAATTTTTTGATTTTCCTCAAGGATTTCCATTCTTAAAGTTCCTGTGGCGTTCGATTCAATCATAAGTTGAGTATACTACTAGCTCTATTTGGCTGAACTGTGCAAAAAACTTGGGCGTGTTGTAATTAACTACGTCCCCAACACCCACTCCTCCAGACTCACATCCATATCCCGCTTTCCTTGATGTCCCTCGTGATAAAGCTCTAAGAGCGAACGTGAAAGTGCTTCCACTTCCCCATCTTTGAAATTACGGAGTGACTGCGATGCCTTCTTGTACGGATAGTCTTTCATGCCTGCTTCTTCGGCGCTTCTTGTTACCTTCGCAAGACGAAGAGATTTCAGCTGCCACCAGAGAATACCGATGGTTTCTTCGTCGCGGATATTGAGCGCGCGCGCTTGTTGGAGCAGTACCCACATCTGCTTCTTATCTTTCTTCGCGAGTGCCTCGGCGATTTGGAAGACGTTGAATCGCTCCTCCTTTTGTGCTGTAAATTCTTCTACAGTCGTCGTATGCTTGGCGTACTTCTTTTTTGCATCTGCAAGGAGCTGGCCTTCGAGTATGACAAAGACATTGGTTGATGCCGCCATATCGGCAAGGCTCGCGAGCACCTCTTCATTAAAATCATCATCGCTTGAAGGTGTATCAAGAAGAAAGCACTCCACTCCCCCAAAGAGCGATGTGGCCCCGACACTTGCCGCGACTTCGCCTGGCACGTAGTTTGATTCTTCAACTACTGTCACCGCCACCCCGACATTGTTGGTGTACTGCTTGCCAGCGTCACGCACGGCCTTTCTATCTGTTCCGTAAAAAAGTGCCAACATACTACATATTTCGCTTCTCCATATCGCGCCAATTATGACCGACTTTCACTTCAGCCACAATCGGCACACCGAAGGTTTCTCTACCTTGGAGTGAACTTTCCATGAGTAACTTGAGCGCAGGAACGACATTCTCCACCTCTCCCTCCTTTACCTCAAAAACGAGTTCGTCATGAATCTGAAGCAGCATATGTACCTTGTCTTCAAGCTTTTCTTTTTTAATATGCTCAGCAATGTTCACCATCGCGATACGGACAATGTCAGCAGCAGTTCCTTGGATCGGTGCGTTGATGGCCATACGCTCAGCGGCAGCTTTGATGAACGGCACACTTGAGGCAATGCCCGGGAAGTGACGGCGACGACCAAAGAGCGTCTGTGTATAGCCCGTTCGGCGAGCTTCGGTCTTCGTATCTTCGAGGTATTCAGCAAGACGAGTGAAGGTTTGAAAGTAAGCGTTAAGAAATGCTTGGGCTTCTTCACGCTTCGTCTCTTCACCTAAGTTGGTGCGGAGTGCATTAACACCCATACCGTAGAGAATGCCGAAGTTGATGACTTTGGCTTGGCGACGCATGTTTGGTGTCACCTCATTCTCCCCCACACCAAAGACACGCATGGCTACACCATGGTGAACGTCTTCGCCTTTCTTGAAAATCTCGATGAGGTTTTTGTCTTCAGAAAGAATCGCCGCGATGCGAAGCTCAATCTGCGAGTAGTCGATAGCGACAAGTGTGTAGCCAGGTGAGGCGGTAAATGCCTTTCGAATCGCAAGACCTTCTTCGCTCTTCACCGGAATGTTTTGGATATTTGGATCTTTACTTCCCATGCGACCCGTCACGGTTCCGGTCTGGAGGAACGTGGTGTGAATCTTACCATCGTCTTTCACGAGCGTCGGCAATGTATCTATGTATGTCGAGACAAGTTTTTGGAGTTCGCGGTAGCGAAGAATATCGTCGATGATTGGATGCTCACCAATAAGCTTCTCGAGCTCTGACTCCTTGGTCGAACGCTGTCCGCCGGCTGTCTTCTTCGCGTTCTTTACCTTAAGACCAAGCGTATCAAAAAGAATATCCCCGAGCTGTTTTGGTGAGTTGATGTTGAACTCTGTGCCCGCGTGTTTGTAGATGCTCTTTTCAAGTTTTTGTAACTCGGCATGAAGTGTCTTTGAGAGTTCACCCAAGTACGGGACATCAAGCGCAATGCCGTTCTCCTGCATTCCTTCAATCACGTCGATAAGTGGGAGTTCGATGTCGGTGAAAATCTCCTCAAGACCTTCAGCCCTTACCTTCGCTCGCAGGGCTTCGACAGTCTTTTCAAATCCTTCGACTTTCAAAAACGAACGGCCGTAGTCGATAATGTCATCAAGCGTTGCGCTGGTTCGCTCACTCTCAAGAAGCCACAAGAGAATAGCTGCTTCTTTGACAGCGCGCGGTGAAGCATCGCTAGTATCAACCATCTCAGCTACACTCATTTCAAAGAGTTTGCGCACACGGTCGGTGACCGTACGGAAGCCAAACTCTGAGAAGAGGTTGAGGATTTCTGTCGTGTTAGCTTGTTCTCGCCACTTCGAGCCAGAAACATCAAATGAATCAATGGCGTCAATGCGGATGGTGGCGAGCATTTTGGAAAACTCCGCTTCTTCCTTCCCCTCTTTTAGGAGACCGATGATGCGTGGCGTAATACCGAGCTCTTTAAACTTGCTCTCGTCTTTCGCGAGCGCTTTGTACATTTTCTCGATAGTTCCAAATTCTCCAATGAGAGTCGTGGCGGTCTTTTCTCCAATGCCAGCAATGCCTGGAATATTGTCAGAGGTGTCGCCGCGCAAGCCTTTGTAGTCAGGGACTGACTGCGGACCAAAACCGAAGCGCTCCTTCACCATCGTCTCGTCATAGAGAATAGTATCTTTGATACCCTTCTTGAGTGTATACACTTGCACCCGTTTCTTATCGACACACTGAAGCGTGTCCATGTCGCCTGAAGCAATGATGACTCTCACATGTGAGTGCTCTTTCATGAAGTGCGCGATACTGCCGAGCATGTCGTCGGCTTCGAATCCTGGCTTTTCAAAAATCGGAATACCGAACACTTTGAAGATGTCGCGTGAGCGATCTATCTGTGCCACCAGAGCGTCATCGGTTTTTTTGCGAGTGCCTTTGTATGCTTCGTAGGCAATATGTCGATGTGTTGCTTCCGGAAGGTCGTAACAAGCGACGATGTACTCCGGTTTGAAGTCCTCGATGATTTTGAGGAGCATGGTCGTGACACCGTAGAGCGCGCCGGTTGGCTCGCCAGTTGGTGATGAGAAGTCTGGGAGGGCGTGGAAGGCCCGGTGCAAAATCGCATGTGCGTCGAGTATTACCAATGTCTCCTCCTTAGTAGCTTTAGCCATATCGCCCAGTATACTCGATTTTGCACCGGGCCTCTATGTACAAACACTAATCTATTTGTACGGTGCGAGTATTTTCATCCTCAACTGAAAAAGTGAGGTGGAGCGCTACCGGAGGTATGGCTCCCGCCACCAACCTGGCCCATTCAACGACAACAAGGGTTTTTGGAGTATCCAAAATCTCAGCAAACCGAAGCGGTCTAAGTTCGTCTTCATCTTCAATCCGGTACGCATCCATATGCACCAAATGTGTGAAAATATCATCCGTCGTCTCATACCCCTTCATAATGGTAAATGTGGGGCTTGTGATTTCTTCTGCCACACCAAGAGCCTGCCCGAGTGCTTTGGTAAACGCCGTTTTTCCTGCACCTAAGTCTCCAGAAAGGGCAATAACCTGAGCTCGCTCATTACCCCTCCCCTTCACCAGCTCGAGTATTTCTTTGGCAAATTCCGGCAAGGTTTCTTTGGTAACAATTCGCACAATAACTTCATTCATATATATGACTGTATCAAAACCAGACGCGAGTGAAAAGCGCGTGGTATCATTTTCATATTATGGTTCAGTTTGATGATACATTTTCAGGCAATCGCATGATGGATATCCGCGCCCAAGAAGAAGAGCGGTACGTCCAAACAATGGCGCCTCGCTACGGATTTCCGTACATTTATCTCCGTGGGTACACGATTAACCCCGAAGCTCTCCAGCTTATCCCTGAAGCACAAGCTCATGAACTCAATATTGTGGCGTTTGATGTAAAACATAATCAGGTACTTATCGCCGCCAAAAACCCGACCGACCCTCGACTCAGTACCATTATAGAAAAACTAACACTGCGTCGTTATACCGTGACTATGCACATATGCTCAACCCAAAGCCTCGAACATGCATGGAATCGCTACAAAGACGTCATCAGCTCAACAACCGAAAAGAAGGGTGTACTTGAGATTAGTCCGGAGGACATTTTGAAGATGCGCAATGAAATTAAAGTGAAAGAAGATATTCCTCAGTTGCTCGCAGCCATTAGCGGGACCACCAATGTCCGCCGCATCTCCGCCACGCTCGAACTCGTTTTTGCTGGCGCCTTGGCACTCCGCGCATCTGACATCCACATCGAACCAGAAGAAACAGGCATCCGACTTCGGTATCGTTTCGATGGCGTACTCCACGACGTCATTGACCTCGACCCATACATCTATGAACGTATGATGTCACGTTTGAAGCTTCTCTCAGGCATGACACTAAACGCTAAAAAGATTGCCCAAGACGGACGCTTTACCTTCGATACTGGTGACCGTGAAATTGAAATTCGTTCTTCTATCATTCCAGGAGCGATTGGTGAATCCATCGTAATGCGTATTCTTGACCCAAGTGTGGCGAGCTTCAGCATGGAAAATCTCAAACTCAATAAGTACATCAAGGATGCTATTCTGCTTCAAATCAAAAAGCCAAATGGGCTTATCGTGACCACTGGTCCAACTGGCTCAGGAAAGACCACAGCCCTCTATGCCTTCTTGCGTGAAGCACACAACGAAGGGGTAAAAATCATCACAATTGAAAACCCCGTTGAGTACAAAATTGAAGGTATCGTCCAGACACAAATCGAAGGTGACTACACCTTTGCCGCCGGACTCCGTGCTGTACTCCGACAAGACCCGGATATCATCATGGTCGGTGAGGTGCGTGATCATGAAGTGGCCGAAACCGCTATTCATGCAGCGCAAACAGGCCACCTCGTATTCACCACCCTTCACACCAATAGCGCAGCTGCTGGCTTCGCACGACTTATGGATATGGGTATCGATCCTCGTTCATTTGGAACATCCCTCAACATCATGCTTGGCCAACGACTTGTGCGTATTCTCTGCTCCGAATGTAAGCAGGCATACAAAGCAAGCCCAACTGAAAAAGCGGTTATTAGAGAGTCCCTCAAAGACCACCCCTTCCCTCCGGAGATACCTGAAGATCTCACCATCTATAAAGCTGCTGGCTGCCCTACCTGCGGCGGCACTGGCTATAAGGGTCGCGCAGGCATCTTCGAAGGCGTCATCATGGACGAGGCAGTTGAAGAAGCAGTGCTCCGTGACCCTCGTGAACACATCATTCTTGAAGCAGCTCGCCCACAAAAACTTCCTTCGATGCTCGAAGATGGTGTTGAGAAAATACTGCTTGGTATCACCTCTATCTCTGAGCTTGAACGTGTCATTGAGCTTCCCCACGTTACAGCCACGACTCCTCCCCTTACTCCACCAGAAGATGATTTTCTCTCACACGTCGTCACCTAACCCTCTTCTGTTTTGACACAAAAATCAAAAATGACCACTTGCATTTTATTGCAGTGGTCATTTTTGGTCGGGTCAATATGGTCAATCAAAATGATTGTGATAATTTTGGAAATGGTTAGTGCGCCCCTTCGACAAAGTCGTTGGAAGTGCCCTTGGGGCGATTTCCAGAATATAACTCTCTAAGCAAGGCTTCCGCATTGAAAGTGAATGCCGCGCTAAGTAAGTTTGTCGCACTCTCACTCTAGGGTGAGCGCCACAAAACCCCTCGCAACGCATCCAAGTTGCTTAGAGAGTTATATTCTTGAAATGTGAGTAAAAACGGGAGCGACAAGCAGAACTTGGCGCGAGAGAACTTGATGTGCATCATACTAGCATAGATAAAATATTTGTCAAGCATTTGAGCCCAATAGGGGCTTTTTTGTTATAATAGCGACATGTCACACACTCCCCCAATTACCCGCGACGACGCTAGCGGCCTCGATAGAACTCTCCGTCCGCAAACTTGGGACGAGTACATCGGACAGAAGAAAACGAAGGAGAACCTTCGCATCCTTCTTACTGCCGCTCGTGAACGTGGCCATGCAGCGGAGCACATTCTCCTCTACGGGCCACCGGGGCTTGGCAAGACGACTCTCGCCAATCTCGTCGCGAAGACTCTTGGCACCAATATGCGTATTACGTCTGGCCCAGCTATCGAGCGTGTAGGTGACTTGGCAGCTATTCTCACCAATCTTTCTCCCGGCGACGTGCTCTTTATTGACGAAATCCATCGACTTTCAAAAAGTATTGAGGAGGTGCTTTATCCAGCTATGGAATCTGGGGTGCTTGATATCATCATCGGAAAAGGCCCGTCAGCACGAACAGTACAACTCGAGCTCCCGCCATTTACCATGGTTGCCGCCACCACCCGCATCTCCCTTCTCTCTTCCCCACTTCGCTCTCGCTTCTCAGGAGGAACCTTCCGTTTAGAATTTTATAGTGATGATGAGATTGCAACTATTCTTGAGCGATCCGCATCGCTTCTTGGAGTCGAAACCAATCGCACCATTCTTGAGAGAATTTCAAAGCGGTGTCGGGCCACCCCTCGTACTGCCAACTACCTCCTCAAACGCTGTCGCGACCTGGCACAGCTTGAAGGTGGTTCGCTTACGGATGAAATTGTCGAGAAGACCTTCGGTCTTCTCGACATCGACAACATTGGCCTCACCGCACCCGACCGCTCTGTACTAGAAGTTATCATTCATAAGTTCAACGGTGGCCCTGTTGGTCTCAACACTATCGCGGCCGCTACCGGCGAAGAGCCTTCAACCATCGAGGATGTAATCGAACCCTACCTCATCCGCCATGGCCTTCTCGAACGCACCCCTCGCGGCCGCGTCGCCAGCCCTTCCGCTTATGAACATATTCAAAATCTATAATTATGTCCGGACACAATAAATGGTCAAAGATTAAGCATAAGAAAGCGGCCAGTGATGCGCAGAAGAGCAAGCTCTTCTCAAAGCATGCGGCACTTATTGCTATGGAGTCACGCAAAGCAAATGGTGACGCAACTTCGGCTGGTGTCCAGGCGGCAGTTGAACGTGCCAAGAAAGATTCGATGCCAAAGGAGAATATTGACCGGGCGATTGCGAAAGGAGCAGGCGCCTCCGGTGCCGCTCTAGAAGAAGTCATCTTCGAAGCCTTCGGCCCAGGTGGTGTCGGCATGATAATCACTGCCGTCACCGACAACAACAACCGCACCGCTCCAGAAATTAAACACATCTTCACCAAAGCCGGCTACCAACTCGGCGCGCCCGGCTCTGCGATGTGGGCATTCTCAAAAGTAGATGATAGGTATATCCCACAAAATCCACTTGAAGTAAGTGACACTGATGGCGAAAAGCTAGCCAATCTCATCGAAGCCCTTGAAGAGCAAGACGATGTGCAGGAAATTTTCACCACCACTGATACAGAAGAGACGGACTAACCGTCTCTTTGCTTTTTGATATACTTGGCACATGCGAGTAATAGCAATTGACCCTGGATACGATAGATTGGGGGTGGCGGTAATGGAATATGAAAATGGGCAAGAAGTACTCCTCTACTCCACTTGTATCGAATCAAGTAAGTCAGACACTCTTCCTGATAGACTCCATACTGTCGGCGATGCTTTTTTGCGAGTGGTTGAAGAATACGAACCAAACACCCTTGCAGTTGAGACTCTCTTTTTCAACAAGAATGTAAAGACAGCCATTGGCGTAGCTGAAGCCCGTGGCGCTCTCATCTACATCGCCAAGAGCGCTGGCTGTGTGGTGCATGAATTTAGTCCACAACAAATAAAGAACGCGGTCACAGGGTACGGCAAGAGCGATAAAAAAGCTGTAATAGATATGGTATGTCGCTTAGTACAGGGAGCGCCAAAGAAGGCTCTTGATGACGAGTACGATGCGATTGCTGTTGGGGTTACCTGTCTGGCGACATACGGCAGAAATCGTTAGCTGGACACTTGCGGGTTTTGACGACACCTAGTAAAATCCCCCGAAAGAAACATCGCCACTTGGAATAGTAGAGTTTCTTTGTTATAAACAAATCGTAAAACAATAAGTATGATTTTTCTTAGAGATGACGA
>JBDLTL010000028.1:0-9346 GCA_039799085.1 Candidatus Parcubacteria bacterium
GACTGTGAATGGAAAATCATTAGGTAAAAGAGCCGCCCCGTACGGGGCGGCTCTTTTTAATTTCTAGTACTGATTTTTGAATGAGTATCCGAGTGGTACTGCGCTATGGCGAGGTTCCCAAGTATCGCTCTCGAGCCATTCTCGATAGATATCAAAGACGGTGATGGCAACGGTCTGCGGGTCATGTCGAGAGGTGTCGATGACGAGGTCGAAGTGTCTCGTGCTGTATGGGTCGATACCGTAGAGGGCACGAAAGCGTTCTTGCTCGCTATGCATGCGGTCTTTAACCTGCCTAGCGACATCAGGGAGTGACGTCCCGCCTTCACCAGCAGCGCTGCGCTTCTTATTATTCACCGCGTCTTTAAAGATGCGGGCGGTAGCGACTTCAAGGTCGAGGTCAAGGTAGACCTTGAATGATTCTGGAATCCAGTAGAAGCCGAGGCGAGAATCGACGACGACGTCTTTGGAGTTACGCAAAGAGCGTAGCTCTTCGTCTACTTTGTCATCAAGGTCGTGTTCATCACTCGCTCGTCGGTTATATTCTTCAAGGCTCATGCCTTCACGCGCTAGGACGCGACGCACCATGTCTCCAGAGGAGTGTCGAGTGTACCCAAGAAGCTCCGCTACGCGGTCGGCAGTTGATGATTTGCCGCTACCTGGCTTCCCAGAAATGGTAATAATATGCTTTCGTTTCATGCTCCGACATGATACCACGTGTTGCGAAAGACCTAAAAAATTGGTACCCTCTTTCGGCACATGGACTATACAACCAAATATCAAAGTATCGTTTTTATGGGGAAGATTTCCTCAGGAAAGGGTACGCAAGCACATAATGTCATCGAAGCCTTTGGCGGTACTTTGTACTCCAATGGTGACAAGATGCGCGCCACCGCTACGCTCCCGACACCATTTGGTGAGAAAATGAAGGAAACATATGAAGGTGGGTATCTCATGCCAGAGTGGGTGGCGTCATACTGGATGACGCATGCTCTGACTTCAGAGTTCCCAAATGAGGCAATCGTTTTTGAGGGGGTGGCCAAGAAGCCAAATGAAGCGCAGCTCTTTGACGAGATTCATCACTGGATTCATCGTCCCTACGTCGTCTTTCATCTAGAGATTAGTGATGATGAGGTACGAGCTCGCAGTGAAAGGCGAGCGCGAGATGTGGTAGATACACCCAAGTCAGTTGAGAAGCGACTCGAGGAGTATCACACCTACACATCAAAATCGATTGAGTTCTTCCGCACCAAGGGGACCCTCATCGACATCGATGGAAATTTGTCACCAGAAGAAGTGAAGCAACAAGTATTTAATTATCTTATTTCATAACCAATGAAAGCACTCACTGTTATATTTGTCGGACCACAAGGAAGTGGAAAGGGAACTCAGATTGAAAAGCTCGACAAAGTCATGATTGAGCGTGACCCGGTTCGTCGCGTGGTTGATATTCAGACTGGTCGCCGTTTCCGTGCGCTTGCCGCCAAGAGTGAGACGTTCGCAGAGAAAAAAGTAGCACGAACACTCGACACGGGTGTGCTTCAGCCGGACTTCCTTACTCATATTATGTGGGGTGAGGCGATGCTTGATCAGCTTGACTCCAAGAGTCATCTTCTCATTGACGGCTTCCCTCGCACAGTACATCAGGCTCAGGTGCTTGATGATGCATTCACGTTTTTCGAACGAAACAATATCCATGTCATCAATCTCGACACGCCCGAAGAAGTGGTGCGGGCTCGTATGCAGGGTCGTGCTCGTGCTGACGACACCAAAGAATCTATTGAGGAACGTCTTCGCTGGTACCGTGAAGAAACCCTCCCGGTGCTCGACTACTACCGAGCGCGCCCTGATGTGCACGTGCATGATATCGAAGGGACTGATACCGTAGAGGGTGTCCACGCGCAAATCTTAAAAGCCTTAAAGCTCGACTAACAATATGATTACGAAGAAAACTCCAGAGGAAATTGAGATTCTGAAGGAAGCCGGAGCAATCCTCGGGACGATTCTTCGTGAACTTGGGAATTCACTTGAAGTTGGTATGACCACCCTTGATATCGACGACCTCGCAATGGAACTAGTTGAGAAGTATCAAGTAGAGCCAGTGCTCCTCGGGTACCATCCAACTTTTGCCGATACACCGTACCCAGCGTCACTGTGTGTGTCCGTAAATGACTGTGTCCAGCATGGTGTGCCGAGCGATGATGTTGTTCTCAAGAAAGGCGATATCGTCAATCTCGACATGTCGATTGCGCACAAGGGAATGATTGTCGACTCAGGAATTACGGTTGGAGTTGGTGAGATTTCTGACGAGGCAAGACGGCTTATTGAAGTAACAAAAGAAGCTCTCGCACTTGGTATCAAGCAAGCAAAGCTAGGCAATCATATTGGTGACATCAGTCATGCCGTTCAGTCACTGGTTGAGTCTCGTGGATTTTCTGTCGTAGAGGTACTTTGTGGTCATGGAGTAGGGTACGCAGTTCATGAAGAGCCGACCATTCCAAACTTCGGTCGAGCCGGAACTGGCCCTAAGATTGAAGTCGGACACGTGTACGCGATTGAGCCGATTGTAAATATCGGGAAGCCAGATGTGTATTTTGATGACGAAGGTGACGGGTACTCTGTATACACAGAAGACGGAAGCTGGAGCGCTCATTTTGAGCATACCGTCGCGATTACTGCTGAGGGGCCGGTGATTTTGACAAAGCCTAATTAGATAGAAGGAGGTCAAAGCGGCGGCGGGACGAAGTCCCGCCGCCGCTTTGTATTTCCTCCTCTTTTTGCTATACTGCGCCCGTAAAATTAACTTAGATATATGGGCAAATTTCCACACCAAGAACGTTCACTCGTGCTTCTCAAGCCGGACACAGTCCAGCGAAGTCTCGTCGGTGAAGTTATCAAGCGTTTTGAGAACACTGGTCTCAAGATTGCAGCAATGAAGATGATTGTTCCAACCGAACAGCAGCTTCTCACTCACTACAACAAGGACGATGCGTGGTACCAGCGCAAGGGTGAAGGAATCGTAAAGGAGCTCGAACAGCAGGGAAAGCCAATCGAAAAGGAACCTATCGAGTACGGAAAGGACATTATCCGCACTATCGTCCGCTACATGACAGCGGCTCCAGTCGTGGCAATGATCATGGAAGGAAATAAAGCAGTGTCAGTTGTGACCAAGATTGTTGGTACTACAGAGCCTGCTACCTCAGATGTGGGAACTATCCGTGGTGACTACACCGTCGATTCATACTTCCACGCTACATTTGAAAATCGCGCTGTACGAAACCTCGTACACCAGTCAGAATCTCCAGAAGAAGCAGAGCGAGAAATTGCAATTTGGTTCAAGGATGAAGAAATCATGAACTACGTGACTGCCCAGGAGCGCATCATGTACGACGTGAACTTCGACGGCTCAAACGAGTAATTGAAAAGATAAACGGCCGGCCCCTAAAGGTGCCGGCCGCTTTTCAAATTCAGGCATACTGTATATAGTAAAGTTTGAAGGAGAACTCGAATGAAGTCCATTACTGAATCCCTGTTTGCAGCCTTTGCTTTTTTGGGATTCTTCTGGCTTCCCATCAAAGAGCTCCAACCCATGTTCCTAGTAACTGCGCCGTGGTGGATTGAGTATGCGTTTGCACCTATTTTGGCTATAGGTCTGCACTGCTTCTGCCGCCGCTTCCCATACCCGATATCCATCGAGGATTACCTCCGCTCTCGCTTAGGGCGGAGGTAATTTGTTATGCTAAAATAGTAATGGAACCACATCACGTATGTTCCAGATTATATTGCATCAGGGCTGCCCGCAGTCGCACAATGTAAAGAGGACCCTCCGGGATTTCTGACACAGAGTGGAAAGGGTGCCCACCTTGATTTTCGTCAGGGGCATGCGTCTGTGGTTCCCTAGAAAGAGCGCCTTTACAAGGTGCTTTTTCTTTTTGGGGTGTGAGTGCTAGTATTAGCTACATATGCCAGCCGCCATTGTTTGGATATTCCTTGTTATCGGTAGCACGTTTGCCTCAGTGCATAATTTTGCCGTCGCTACCTCACTGTATTGGTACTACTCTTGGTTTGATAACGTCATGCATTTCTGGGGCGGAATCTTGGTCGTTTTGGGCGTGTTTGCACTGTGCTCACTCAAGCACGTTCCGCTCCAACCGACATCCTTCATCGTTTTTTCTACCCTAGTGATTGCTATGGTCTCATGGGAAGTCTTTGAGTACACGGCTGGCCTCTACGACCCAGCTACACATCTTTTTGATACAGCTAAGGATATTATCGTCGGTGGGCTCGGGGGATTAGTCGGATATATGCTGATGATTCGGCTTAAAATATAGTCATGAGTTCAACAATAGGATTTTACGGCGGCGTCGGTTCAGTAACCGGTGCTAATTTTATGCTCGATACGGGCAAGGTGGCGATTGTGGTTGATTGTGGCTTGATGCAAGGTAGCGATTTTGCTAATGAAATTAACGCAGAAAAATTTGCCTACGACCCAGCTAAGGTTGATGTGCTCCTTATTACTCATGCGCATGCCGATCATATTGGTCGTATTCCGAAACTCGTTCGCGATGGCTTTAGGGGTGTTATCTACTCAACCGAACCAACACGCGCTCTCGCCCGCCTTATGCTTGAGGATGCTCTTAAGGTAATGCAGATGGAGGCTGAGCGCGACCAGCGCGAAGCAATATACGAACAGATCGATATTGAGACAGCTTTTACCCTCTGGAAGACAAAGAGTTACGAGGAGGTTTTTTCACTTGGTGACGATATTTCTGCTACGTTCTATGATGCGGGGCACATTCTTGGGTCATCAGTAATTGAACTAACTCGAAATGGCAAGAAGGTGGTTTTTACTGGCGACTTAGGTAACGTGCCGCAGCCACTTGTTGGAGCACCTCATATTCCAAGAGACTATGATTACATGGTGATGGAGAGTGTGTACGGAGACAGAAGTCACGAGGAGGTAAATGAACGAACAGAGCTTTTGAAGGGCTACATTCAGGAAGTTATTCGTATGAAAGGCACGCTTATTATTCCAGCCTTTTCTTTAGAGCGCACACAAGGAATGCTCCTTGAAATTAATAATCTCATTGAGAAAGGAGAGATTGAGCCAATCAAGACATTCCTTGATTCGCCTCTAGCAATCCGTGTGACGGAAGTGTACCGAAAATCTCTTAGTTTTCTTAAGCCAGAAGTTCGTGCACAGATTGAAGATGGAGATGACATCTTTGACTTTGACGGACTTAAGTTCACAGAAACAGTGAAGGAGTCATCGCAGATTGCTCGTGTACCGGGACCGAAGATTATTATTGCGGGCTCAGGTATGAGTCATGGTGGTCGCATTCGCACACACGAAAAGGAATACCTCGACGACAAAAACTGCATTGTGCTTCTCGTTGGGTATCAGACAGTCGGCAGTATTGGTCGCCTTCTCCAGGACGGGGCGAAGCATGTTTGGATAGATAATATGAAAGTTAAGGTTCGTGCGCGGGTGGCTACTATCCGGGGCTACTCAGGACATGCTGATAGAGATCAGCTCGTTGAATTTGTGCATGGAGGTCTTTCTAAACAAACAAAACAGATTTTTGTCACAATGGGTGAAGAACGCTCGTCACTTTTTCTTACGCAACGTCTTCGCGATTACCTTGGTGCGCCTGCGGTTGCACCAGAAGCAAATGCTGAAATACAAATTGACTTTTAGTATATGGAAGCACCACTCACTAAATTAGCACTTCTGGTGATTTCGATGATCCTTATCATCATTGCTTATGGGCCGTATGTGAAAGATATCTTGGCAAAACGAGTGCAGCCACATCTTTACACGTGGCTTATTTGGTCTATCACAGTTTCGATTGCGGCGGCAGGAGTGCTCTTTGGTGGAGGTGGTGTGCTTGGAGCTATCCCAGTGATGGTTGATGCGGGTCTTGTAATGCTTGTGTGTGGCTTATCCTTTAAATACGGTTCAAAGAATATCCGTCGTGCCGATACCATCACGTTCATCGCTGCTCTTGCTGCAATTGGAGCTTGGCTCCTTCTTGACCAGCCACTACTCGCTGTCCTTCTTGCTACGACTATTGATGCTTTGGGATATGTTCCAACGTATCGAAAATCAATCGAGGAGCCATGTAGCGAAACAAGTCTCTACTGGGCCGCAGCTTCCGGGAACGTCCTTTTGGCAATCGCTGCTCTTCAGGAGTACAGCATCATGACAACACTTTATTTGACTATGTCGGCGACCGCGAACCTGGGTTTGTTCGCCATTCTCTACTATAAGAGGTGGAGGACGCCAGGATTGTGTCTTGTTCCAAATGATCCGCTACCGCCAAGGCAGGAGAGTGGTAGTTTGTAGCATAGTGAAATAAGTCTGCTCATGCTTTAGCTCGCATGGTAGCATGGTGGTATATCCATTTATATTCATAGTATGAGTCCACAAGAACAGCTGGCTGATTACATTCAAAAGTCGCGCGCTATCGGAAAGACTGACGAAAGTATCAAACAAGAGTTACTTACTGCCGGATGGCAACTTGCTGATGTTACAGCTGCTTTTGATGAAAATGTAACAGCCTCTACTCAAACGACTCCTTTGCCTGCGACAAATGAATATGCCGGATTCTGGCATCGTGTAGCAGCCTCTATTGTAGATAGTTTTCTACTTTGGCTCGTAGCTGTTGCGGTTATTGTTCCAGTTATATTGATGACAACTATAGGAACTCTTCCGACAAGTGACCTGATTTTTGGTTTTGTTTACCTTCTTCAGTTTGCTATCTTCATTTTGTACTATCCGTACATGGAATCAAAAAAAAGGAGCGACATTTGGAAAAATGTTTATTGGTGTTTATGTTGTGAAGGGTGAGACGGGGGCACGACTCTCCTTCCTGAGAGCTCTCGCTCGGTCATTCGCCAAAATTCTCTCAGCTATTATCCTTGGCATCGGTTTCTTGATGGCTGCTTTCACAAAGAAAAAGCAAGGTCTTCATGACATCATGACGGATGCTGTTGTTCTCAAAACCTCACGTGCTAATAAGTACCGAACAATTCTCACTATTATTTTGGGAACAATCGGACCAGCTCTGTTTGTTATTTTCGTTATGCCAATTATCATGGTGGCAATGGTCGGATTGATGCTTACTGGCACTATGAATCCTGATTTTGGAGATGTTGAATTTACCGGGAGTGATTTTACCCAAGAGTACGAATTTGAACCATCTGCTGTGGCGCTCACAGCAACTCAGATGGACGAACTTATGGCAACTACTAGTATTCAACAAATGCTTAAGAGTGATCCAGAAAATTTTGCTGAGGGATACACTACTGTTGGGCCAGTGATTGTCGCGTGTAATCCAGAATACTATGGGGTTCTATCAGTATACCTTCCAGATTTTGAGGGGTTAAACGAAGATGAGCTTGTGTCTGTTGCTGTTACTGAAGTTCGTGATGTGAAAGGTGTGGATGTTCTCGATAAGTTTGTTGCGGATGTTCCTGTTGATCTTTGGCCAAAGGGATATATGGCTGGTGAGTCGTATGTGTTTGCCTATGATGCTCGAAAATCATTCGCGATACAGGAGGGGACAGCAGATGAAGATATTAGAGCAGTTTCTGGTGTTATCCAGTTCAAGACACTTCTTGAGAATGGAGAAACATATGAGCGCTCCTATGATTTTACTTTGCAGTATCAAACTCCGGTAGAATAAACAAAGCGCCGCCCCCGAAGGGGCGGCGCTTTTGTTGTAGAGGAGTGAATTACTTCACTGATTCAACTACGCGAGCAAATGCTTCTGGTTTCTCTACTGCAAGAGTAGCGAGAACCTTTCGGTCGAGGGTAATGCCCTTATCCTTTAGCATTTTGATGAAGCGACTGTACTTGAGTCCGTGCTGCATGAGAGCGGCATTGATGCGGACAGTCCAGAGTGCGCGGAAGTCAGCTTTCTTGTCTTTGCGGTGAGCAAATGAGTGAAGCTGGGCGTGGTAGATAGCGTCGCGAGCTGCGCGCTTCTTCTTTGAGCGCTGGATGCGATATCCCTTTACTTCGTCGAGGATATTGCGTCGGCGCTTGCTGGCCATGAGGCCTCCTTTTACACGTGCCATACGTTATTATGCGTTAGTTCCAGGAAGGAAGCGGCGGGTAATTTTTTTGCTGAGATTGAGGAGCTGAGTTCGCTTACGGCGAAGTCGCTGCTGCCCAGTCTGACGTGCGTTGAAGTGGTTCTGTCCTGGCTTGCGCGCAACGAGCTTGCCATTCTTGGTCACTTTAATACGCTTGGTAAATGATTTATTAGTTTTCATACTAGCTAGGTTTTTGATCGGGCATTACCGAAAGGGGGTTTCGGCAAAGTGGCAGTACTGTACCGTATTTGTGCTTATAAATCAAGCTTTGTCTCAGCGGGGAGGCACGAAAAAAGACGCTAGATAGCGTCTTTTTTCGTGCCTAGATAAGCCCTGTTTCCAAAAGGTCTTCCAAAGACTTCTTTTTTGAGGTCTTTTTCTCGACTTCTTCTTTCTTTGGCTTTTCAGTTTTGGCAGTTTCAGGGAGAATAACTGGCTTCTTATTCTTGCTAGCAGCTACTCGTTCGAGGGTGGTGGTCCAGCCCTTAGGGCTCTTTTTCATCGGATCGGCGATTTTGTAGTCTGCCGGGATGATTTTGAGGAATCGTTCGAGGCGTTCTTTGAGAAATTCTGGTTCCATGTACTTGTATCGTCCCCAGAGGAAGAGGTCTACTTTGACGCGGTGGCCTTCATCAAGCCATTCAGCGGTACGCTTGGCCTTGAGCTGTTGGTCGTGGTCGCCGGTACCAATCTTCACCTGCACGCTCTTCGTCTCAGTAATATGACTTTTGGCCTTTACTTCACGTGCCTTACGGCCTGTCTCGTAACGGTACTTCCCGTAGTCCATTATCTTGGCAATCGGTGGAGTGGCTTTTGGTGAAATCTCGATGAGGTCGAGCTTTCGTTCTTCAGCAGCCTTGAGTGCATCTGCGAGAGAAAGGATACCAAGATTTTCACCGGAGTCAGTGATAATGCGAAGCTCGGGGGCCTTGATAGCGGCGTTAATCCGAGTGCGGGTGTCTTTGGCTTGGTTTCCTTGGTATGGTGGTCGCAAATTGTTTGGGCTTAATGAATTAAAAGTTTAATACGTTTTTACATACGTATTAGTGATGGTCAAAATGTACCACAAAAGCATTCTTTTGCAATAGTTTTTTGACAAGTGGAGGGGGGGGGGGGGGGGGGGGGCGCCCCCCAACGCCCAGATCGGCCGTATCACCGGCAATGCCGAGGTGCGCAAGGCCTGGGCGGCGCAAGGCACGGCGGCGGTCACCATGGGCGTCGACGAGTTCACCCGGTTCCTCAACGAAGA
>JBDLTL010000029.1:0-8537 GCA_039799085.1 Candidatus Parcubacteria bacterium
ATATTACTGTTACAAACAACACTGGTAGCAAGCAGATTGTTTACGCAACGGTAAATGAAGTTGCGGTGGATGAAGGAGGAAAGATTATGGAATTTGTCAGTCCAGCCATGAGTGACCGTACCGACACGGTCACCAGTTGGGTTGAGATTACTCGTGGTCGATTGGAGTTTGAACCCGGTGAGACCAAGACCGTTCCGCTCACCATCCGCGTTCATCCACAGGCAAAGCCGGGGAATTACCATGTCTTCATTGGTTTTGGACAGGCATCAAAGCGACATGTTGCTGAGTCGGCAGCGATGTCAGGCAATGTGGAGGGGACGATTGTAAAAGTTGCAATTGATGAGAAGACAAGTGAAATCCTCCGCATTAGTTCATTTTTAGTAGATAGATTTGTTTTCAGTGAATCAAATCGCACCATCGAAATTGAACTTGAGAACACCGGACAAAACGATGCCGTCCCACAAGGGGAAATTATTTTCTATAATTCTCGCGGTGAAGAGGTCGGGTCACTTCCTGTTGCTGGTGACGGCCTCGTGGTCCCACCAGGAGAAAAGAAGATGATGACAGCAACAGTGCCATTTCATGAGAGTCTTGGGAGGTATAAGGCCAATCTCGTACTTAGGTACGGTGCAGACCAGAAGGCTGCCGTCTTCGATACGACCCAGTTTTTTATGGTCCCGCTACCAGTTCTGATTGCGGTTTTGATTATTATTGTCTTGTTTTCGCTCGGGGTTACCTACTTGCTCCGCAGGGCGTTCTATGATGAACTACATGAAGATGATGACGGAAATACGCTCCCGCTCTACGTTCGCAATGACCGTGAACACGATACAAAAGACCATGATATCGATCTCAAAAAAGTTTAATACCCTCTCTTTTCTTGCTCTGCTGGTGCTTTTGTTTGCGCTAGTGTTACCGCTGTCTGCACGGGCTCAGAGTGCACTTTCCTTTAGTGTCTCACCAACAATTTTTGATATGACAGGCGTGCCGGGTCAGACGTGGCAGAGTACCGTGCGTATCATTAATGCTAATCCATATGAACTCCGCATCTATGTTGATATGGCATCCTTTGTTCCAAAAGGCGAATCAGGAGCTCCACGCTTCATTCCCTTGTCGGAAATTCCAGCTGACCAGCAAGCACTCGCAAAATGGATTACCACTGAAAAGGAAGTGATAATTCCTCCAGAGAAAACTATCGAACTTCCGTTTACCATTACGCTTCCACAAGATGCCGCACCTGGCGGACACTTTGCTGCCTTTATGATAAGCACGAAGCCGCCTGAGGTAGAAGGCGAGGTGCCAAATGTACAGACATCGCAGGTGATTACGTCGCTTGTTTTCTTAAGGGTCTCCGGTGATGTTCGCGAGAGCAGCTCGGTGCGCTCATTCCGTACGTCTAGTTACATTTTGAGTAAACCTGAAGCAACTTTTGAACTCCGTATTGAGAATAAAGGAAATGTTCACGTACAGCCACAGGGAGAAATCGAAATCTACAACATGTGGGGTCAAAAGCGCGGAACCATTCCGGTCAATCAACAGACGCTCTTTGGCAACGTTCTCCCAAATAGTGTCCGCAAGTATTCATTTACCTGGAATGGAGAATGGTCACCAACTGATATTGGTCGGTACACAGCGGTCGCGACACTGGGCTATGGACTAGATGAAAAGCAGTTTATGCATGCCGACACGGCTTTTTGGATAATTCCATGGAAGTTCCTCCTCCTCATCTTCGGTGTGGTGGGTGGCTTTATTGCGCTGATGACGTGGGGGATTAAGTTGTATGTGAGGCGTATGCTCGCGCTTGCTGGAGTGGCACCAGGAACAGCGCCTGTCGCTACACAGCAAGCAAAAACCGCTCCATCGCCTGTCTCAATCCCGCTCACCAAGTCCCGTACTCGCAAACAACAAATCGCCACTGTTGTTGCTCCGATTGAAGTAAGTATTCTCGACTTGCGATCAAAGCTAAAAGAAACCGGCGACCTCAAGAAACGCTTCTTGACCTTAGTGGATTTTGTGAAGACATACTGGAAATTCTTTGTCGCCGTCATTGGTATCATCTTGTTTGTTTTTGCGTCAATTTGGTTCTTTAGAGGTGCATCTACGCCTGAGCGTGACTTTGAAGTCACTATCGAAGGTGAAGGCAAGAATGTCACTGTAACCTCAGACGATATGTCAGCCCCACAAGAGGCACCGCAACCACAGTCACTCGCATCAGACCAGGCGTTCACACTCACTCTCGTGAATCGTAGCGGAGACCAGTCACTTATAGAGAATACAAAAAATGCGCTTGGCAAAAACGGCTACCAAGTCGTGTCAGCTCGTGACGAAGTCGGAGCACCAGAAGAGCGAACAGTTATCGTCTACGATCCACGTGTGGCTGAGACCGCGCTAAAACTCAGCAAGGTCCTTGATAACGCCCTCCTTTCTTCGTACGCAAGCGAGACAGCAACCAGTAGCGAAATTACCATTTATCTCGGGACAGAGACTATCGAAAAAGTGTCTAGGTAGGTATAATAAAATCATGAGTCAAAAGACCATCATTCTCACGGTCATACTCTTCGCTCTTATCGTAATCGGGATGTTTACCTACGCAAAAATCCGCAGTTACGAATTAAACAGTGCGCTCTTACCGGACATTCTCGGCGGAGACTTGCTTTAGAGTATGCAGAGACGTTCAGCAATGGTAACGCTTGTTTTGATTGCACTCGTTGTCTTTGCGGGTGTCATCTACATTCTATTTTTTATTGACCCAAGTGAAGTCCAGAAGAGGAACAATACTCCAGCTGCCACCGCGCTCATTATTGATAATCCCGAACAATCCTTCACTGACCTTGAAGGAAATCAAAAGAACGTCAATGAGCATTTTGGAAAAATCATTGTAGTGACGTCGTGGGCAAGCTGGTGTCCGCAGTGTAAAGAGGGGATAGAGAAGTTGGGACCTGTCGCAACTGATTACAAAGAGCGCGATGTGGTCGTGCTCGCTGTAAATCGAGCAGAGGATAGGTATACCGCTGAGCGCTACCTTTCGACTATTACAACACCACCTGATGTCGAAATTGTTCTTGATCCGTCTGATTACTACTTTAAGGCGAGTACCGGATATGCAATGCCAGAGACAATCATCTATACAGAAGATGGTGAAATTGCGTTGCATCAAAGAGGGAATATTAATACGGACGAAGTGCGAGCGAAGCTTGATGAGCTTTTAAAGTAGCCTCGAATATTCGTTGAGTACCTTGTGGCCCATGTTGCCTGCAGTATATTTTTCGCACGCTCCGATGTTCGTCACTGAAGGTAACAACGTTCTCCCCGCGGACGCTCAAAATACACTGCAACCACATGGCTAGAATTGCTTGACAGATATAGCATATATGCTATATACTACCGGCAGGTGAGTTCTTCTCACAAAAACCAAGGTACCCCTTCTGACATTTAGTTAGAATCTATTGGTCGACAATAGATTTCTGGGTACAAGCTTACTTCATATGCGAAGAGCACTAGGTTTATTGATAATCCTTTGGGGTTTATCACAATTCTTTTCCACCGCTTTTGTTGCCTTCGACAGCGCCGCTCGTGAATCATTCAGATTCGTAGAAGCTAGCGCCGTCGTCTCACAACATAAAGTTTTGGAACAGAAATAGTCCGCAGGGCCTTGGTTTTCAACCTAGGCCTTTTTTGGTGTCTGGCATTCCTGGTATATAATAGGACTATATGAATCTTGGACGAGTGGTCGAGTATATTTTCTTTTTCGGCCTCTTGGTGCTCGTGGGCTATCTCGTGTGGCTTATCATGTCGCCGTTTATTACAGCGCTCGCGCTTTCAGCGATTATTGTCACGATTTGCCATCCGCTCTACGAGAAAATACAGAAGGTCACGCCGCGTCAAAACAAAACAGCTGCTGCGTTTCTTTCGACTATTGTGGTGCTGCTCCTCATTATCTTGCCACTTTCGCTCATAGCGGCACTTGTCACAAAAGAAGCAGTCAATGTCTACCACGACCTCAATAGCTCCGATAATGTCGGACTTCAATACATTATCGAACAGACAGAATACAAAATTAACACGTTGTTTCCTGGTCTCGATATCAGTATTGAAGAGCAAGTGAAATCAGCCGGTGAATGGTTTATTGGTAATCTCGGCACTATCTTTGCAAGTACGATTTCAGTCGTATTCACCTTTATCCTCTCGATGCTTGGTTCATTTTACTTCTTCCGCGATGGTAAGGAACTCATGCAGCTTCTCATCAAAATCAGCCCACTTCCTGATGGTGAAGATGAGGTCATTTTCGAGCGCATGGCGCGTGCCGTGCGTGCAGTAGCGACTGGCACACTTCTTATCGCGCTTATCCAAGGCACACTCGTGGCAATTGGATTTGCACTCTTTGGAATTCCGCGCCCTGTCTTGTGGGGCTCTTTTGCATCACTTGGAGCGCTTATGCCGGGTATCGGTACGACGATTGTAACCGCGCCAGCAGTCGCATATCTCTTCATGGCGGGAGACACAGTGATGGCTGTCGGCCTGCTTATTTGGTCAATTGTGATTGTTGGATTGGTCGACAATGTCGTTGGTCCGTACCTCATTGGTCGTAAGAACAACATGCATCCGTTCATCATACTTATCTCAGTACTTGGTGGCTTGAGTCTGTTTGGACCGATCGGATTTATTATTGGTCCGGTGACCGTAACGCTTTTCTTTGTGCTACTTGAAATTTACAATCAGTACATCCTAAAGGATAAAAAAGTTCCTGAGGAAGCAGGGTAAACATATGCTAGATAAAAAACACATTGAAACGATTTTAAAAATCAACGGTATCGGTGAAACTGCTCCTGATGAGCAGGTGCGCTCAGTACTCCTCAGCGCTCGCTTTAATGCAGACGAGGTTGAAACTGCTTTGATGATTCTTCGCGAGAATACGAAGACGAACAAGACTCGTGTGGATGGGCTTCATAAAGTTTTTCGAACCGATCAATCGCTTGATGCAAGTGAAATTTCCTCACTCCTTGGTGTTGAGGTTAATTTTACAGATAAAGTTACTGTGCAGACCGGGATTAATGCAAAGCGATTCACAATTATTCAAGTGATTATTCTTTGGGCGGTTTCCTTCATCATTGCTACCACCGCTCTTCTTTTTTACATGTACTCGCATGAGATGGGCGTCTTCCATCCAAGCTCTGATATTGTCCTTAAAAAATGACCTACACTCGAATAACGACAGCTTTCTTATTTGCCATATTGGTATTTCAACTCGTCTCTCTAGATGTTTCGTTTTCTATTTCTGAAATCTCTTACGGCTCATTTGTTGAGCGGGTGAAAAAGGAGGTGGTGGTCGTGCGGAGTGTGCTAGAGCGAGTGACGTACAGTGCCAAAAAGACTGAGTCCTATGATGCGCTTGTGTTTGTGGGAGATGTGATGTTGGCTCGCAATGTTGAGGTGCTCATGGAGCGCGAAGGTGCCGATTATCCATATCGGGGTACAGCTCTCGATGCATTAGTGCCAAATGCTGCGATTGTTGGAAATTTTGAATCGAGCGTCGCTTCACCACATGTCCCGACAGAGGCATATCAAATGCGTTTTTCTACGAATGGAACCATTCTTCCTGAGCTTGCTACGGCTGGCTTTACTCACGTATCACTCGCAAACAATCATAGTTTTGACTACGGTGTCGCGGGATATGAAAATGCCGTCACACTTCTTGAAAGAAGTGGTCTTGATGTGTTTGGTCACGGTTCGACTCTTGATCAATCATCCATTTCTTACACTGAGACAGCTGAAGGCGTAGTTGCTCTTGTGGGAGTTAATGCAAGTGCTCGCATTCCAACCAAAAAAGACATTTCATCTCTCCTCGGTCTTGCTAGCAAGAAGAGTGACTTGCAGGTTGTGTACATTCACTGGGGAACAGAGTACGAACTCACACACAGTAAGGCACAAGAACTTCTTGCAAAAGAACTTGTTAGTGCAGGAGCAGACCTTATTGTTGGGCACCACCCCCATGTTGTCCAAGACGTCGACGTAATTGATGGGGTGGTGGTGTTTTACTCGCTTGGCAACTACATCTTTGACCAATACTTTAATTCTGATGTCATGAAAGGGCTTGTGCTGGTGCTAGAAATGAACACAGAGCCAATCATTGGTCTTGTGCCGGTAGAAAGCATTGAGCCGCTGTCACAACCTCGCGTGATGACGCCTGATGACCAGCGTAGCTTCCTCCTTGAGCTCGCAAATCGTAGTGATGAACACGTGCGGCCTATGATAGAGCGTGGATTTGTGCCGCTTACTGATTTGGTTGCAACTTCCACAAAAATGGCTATTATGATGCGGTAATTTGACTGTTATGTTTAACAAATTTGAACTTATTGGTGCAGGGTTGAGTATTGGCTGTATGGCTTTGGCACTCTACTTGATTCAGGTTGAAACAAATCTCGCACTCAACGACACCTACTTTGCCAATCAATCCGCGCAGGTTGCTGATGCTGGAGTTGTGGTGGTGGGAGATGGAGAAAATCGCACATCAGAACGAACAGAGGCTTATTTAGAAGCGACTAATGATAATGGAGCAGTTGAACGTATGGTAATTGAAGATATTAAAGTTGGAGAAGGAGTGGAGGTAAAAGCCGGCGACACGGTAAGTGTGCACTACGTCGGAACACTACAAGACGGTACTGAGTTTGATAGCTCAAAGAAACGTGGTCAACCGTTTGAGTTCACTGTTGGTGGTGGGCAGGTTATCAAGGGGTGGGAGGAAGGTCTTGTTGGTATGAAGGTGGGCGGTCAGCGTATTCTCGTTATTCCACCAGAGAAGGCATACGGAGAAAAGGGAATTGGTCCAATTCCGGGCAATGCGACACTTGTCTTCGCGATTGAATTGCTTGAGGTAAAGTAGACACAGTATGGTGCAAAAGCGCGCGGCCGAAGGCCGCGCGCTTTTGCGATTTCTATGGTACAGTTCCCAAAATTTATGGCCGACAAACCAGTAACATTCGAAATTATAAAGCGACAGCAAGGCACCCTCGGACGAGTTGGTGTTATTCATACTCCGCATGGTGACATTGAGACGCCAGCGTTTGTGGTCGTGGGAACTAAGGGTACGGTAAAGAGCATCAAGCCTGAAGACATGCGCGATTATGTCGGCAATCAAGTCGCCCTCGCGAACACCTACCACCTCTTCCTTCAGCCTGGTGATGATGTGGTAAAGGAGGCTGGTGGCTTGCATAAATTCGCAAACTGGAACATGCCGACTATTACCGACAGTGGCGGTTTTCAGGTGTTTTCACTCGGTGCAGCCTTTGGAAAAGGCGTGACCAAGTTTGCTCAGGGTGACGTTACCGAAGAGTCAAAACAGCAGTATCATGGACTCAATGTCTACTCAAAAGAGTTTGCGACAGAACATGGCAAGTTGTGCATCATCGACGAAGAAGGAGTAACATTTACCTCACACCTTGATGGTAGTTTGCATCGCTTTACGGCTGAAAGAAGCATTGATATTCAACACAATATTGGCGCTGACATTATCATTGCCTTTGATGAGTGCACGAGTCCATCTGCTCCCTATGAATACCAAAAAGAGGCGATGGACAGAACTCATCGCTGGGCCAAGCGCAGTATCATGGCTCATAAGCAAAACTATGAAGCTCTCAAGAAACAAGGGCTCTATGGTGTTATCCAGGGTGGACGTCACCTAGATTTGCGAATGGAGAGTGCGACCGTGCTTTCCAATATGGACTTCGATGGCTTCGGTATTGGCGGGAGTTTCAGTAAAGCTGATCTCGGTGAAGCGATTCGGGTTGTAAATGAGATTCTTCCAGAAGATAAACCTCGCCACTTACTCGGCATTGGTGAACCAGAAGATATCCTAGAAGGCGTTAGATTGGGCTGTGACACGTTTGATTGTGTTGCTCCGACTCGCATCGCTCGAACAGGAACAATTTACGAGAGAACCAAGGAAGGTCACCGCCGCACGAATCTTTTTAATGCCAAGTACACGAGAGACTTTTCTAAGCCGGATGAGTCTTGTGATTGCTATGTTTGTACCAATTATACCAAGGCGTATCTAGCACATTTATTCCGTTCTCACGAGATGCTCGGAGCTCATTTAGCATCGCTTCATAACCTCTATTACATCGTCAACTTCACGAAGCGTCTCCGTGAAGAGATGCTCTTAAAATAACCTTATTATTAGGCCTGCTTTAAAGCCTAGTTTTCCCCATATAGCCTTATTTTTCAAGGCTATTTTTGATAAAGGTGGTATAATTTAAAGGTACATATGAACCGGCTTCCACACCACAGTTTGTGGGGATTTGTGAAAGCCATTTGCCTCTACTTCGTGATAGCTGTAGGGCTATTTGCAGTTGCATTTTCTGCCATCTCTCCGGCACTCGCCCAACCCGCATACACCATCAACTACCAAGGCAAACTCACCGACAACACCGGTCTCACCGTGGCTGACGGCACCTACCAAATCGTCTTCAAGCTCTACACCACCTCTACCGGCGGCTCTGCTATCTGGACTGAGACGCGCAGTGGTGGCAACGAAGTAACGG
>JBDLTL010000030.1:0-8422 GCA_039799085.1 Candidatus Parcubacteria bacterium
GCCGGTCGCTATGCGACCGGCCGACTCTTTTGTTATAGTAGAGCGCATGAAACGAACTATTCTATTTGCTATTTTCTTTTTACTCGCACTGCCTGCGCTTGCATACAATCCCATCACTGCCGAACCAAAGATTGCCTATGAAGTGATTCCTGTCGAGGGCGATCCGTACGTACAGCGTGAGTATCTCGGTGACCTTGAGGATTATCCTGATATGTATGAACTCACGACGGACGTCGCTATTACTCTCAAGGCACGTGTGCGACAGCGTGATAGTAAGAAAGCTGTGCCGTTTGGTCTTATTATGGTGCGTCAGAATGATGGCGATGGTGGTGTGACCGAAGTGGTTCGCATGAACGAACCAGTCGCAGAGTGGGATAAGGTTAAAGAATCATCACTTGGTATGAAGTTTCTCGAGGGTGGTCTCATCGAAAAAGACATCGAACCGGGCACCTACCGTATCGAGGTAAGTACGCCAGAGAATAAAGGTGACTACATGCTTATCATTGGAGATGAGCCGCAGTCTTCGGGTTTCTTTAAAGCAATTGCCCAGATATATAAGACACAGCGACACTTCGGCTATACACCGTTCCATATGCTCTTCTCAAGCTATGTGTACTATACCCTTGGTATACTAGGAGTACTCTACGGTATCTACCGTACCTGGCAGTACCGCAAAGAGCTGCGACATGGTTAGTCTCATCAAAGGATTTGTTGTACTTGCTGCACTAGTAGCGTTCTTTTACTGTCTCGCACTTGCCTTCCAGGGTAATCTCGATATGGAGACGTTCATAAGAGACTCCCACAGACTTACGGCATATGCGCAAGGTCTTGTAGGAGAGCTGCTGAAGTAGCATTGACTAAAACCGCTTTAAAAGGCATACTTACGGCGCTTATTACTGGCGTCCTTATTATTTGAGGTTGCTCACGTTACTCACGGGAGCGTTTTTATTTCATTATTTTATATGTCACAAGAGATTCGAAACATCGCGATTATCGCACACGTGGACCACGGCAAGACTACCTTGACCGACGGTCTTATGGAATTCACTGGTGCTCGCGAAGGCGATGCGTCAATGGATAACAACGCACTTGAACAAGAACGTGGTATCACCATTTACGCCAAGAACACCTCAGTAGAATACAAAGGTACCAAAATCAATATCGTGGACACGCCAGGCCACGCGGACTTTGGTTCTGAGGTAGAACGCGTTCTTCGTTCTATCGACTGTGTACTCCTCGTGGTGGACGCGCAAGAAGGTCCAATGCCACAAACTCGCTTTGTTCTCAAGAAGTCTCTTGAACTCGGTCTCAAGCCAATCGTAATCATCAACAAGATCGACAAGCCAGCTGCTGACCCAGACAAGTGTGAAGAAGATGTACTTGAACTCTTCCTCGAACTCGGCGCTTCAGATGAACAGTCAAACTTCCCAGTGGTGTACTGTATCGGGCGTCAGAAGGTCGCAAAGCTCAAGATGGAAGACGAACTCGTCGACCTCGGACCAGTGCTCGACACCGTGCTTTCGCACGTACCAGCAGCCAAGGGTGTGGTAGAAGGTGAAGCGCTCCGCGCACAGGTATTCAACCTCGGCTACGACAACTTCCTCGGCCGTCTCGCTGTTGCTCGTATCTACGACGGTTCTATCAAGAAGGGACAGCAAGTATTCATCAAGGCAGAAGGTGAAGCTACTAAGAAAGGAAAGGTGGTAAAGCTATCTGGCTACCGTGGTGTGAAGCAAGTGGAAGTAGATGAAGCAACAGCCGGAGACATCGTACTTATCGCTGGACTTTCAGATATCAATATCGGTGAAACTATCACTGACAACGAAGCAGCAGAAATCCTTCCAGCTATTTCAGTAGACGAACCAACAGTGGCGATGCAATTCTCTGTAAACTCTTCTCCAATGGCAGGTCGCGAAGGGAAGTACGTCACCTCACGCCAGATTGGTGAGCGTCTCGAAAAGGAAATGGAAATCAACGTTGGACTCCAGGTAGAAGCTGCTGGTGGAGATGCGTACGATGTAAAGGGTCGTGGCGAAATGCACATCGCGATTCTTCTCGAAAATATGCGTCGTGAAGGCTACGAACTCTCAGTGTCTCAGCCAAAGGTAATCATCAAAGAAATCGATGGTCAGAAGATGGAACCGTTTGAAGAAGTAACTGTCGACGTACCATCAGAATTCCAGGGCTCAGTTATTGAACGTCTTTCAAATCGTGGCTTCCTCATGATGAACATGATTCCACACGAAAACCAAGTGCGCCTTCTCTTCGAAGGTCCAACTCGTGGTCTCCTTGGATTCAAGAATCAATTCATCATCGACACCAAGGGTGAAGGTATCCTCGCATCTCGCTTCCTCGAATTCCGTCCATATGCAGGTGAAATCAAGAAGCGTCAGGTTGGTTCTATGATTTCTATGGCGACCGGCAAGGCACTTGCTTTCGCACTCTTTTCTCTTCAGGATCGTGGCGAGCTTTACATCGGCGCTGGTACTGAAGTGTACGAAGGTATGGTGTTTGGTAACACCTCAAAGGGTGAAGAAATGACCGCCAATCCAACAAAGGGCAAGCAGCTCACCAACATGCGTGCTTCAGGTAGTGATGATGCGGTAAACCTCGTCCCACACCGTCCAGTGACTATCGAAATCGGACTTGAGATCATGCAAGACGACGAACTTCTCGAAGTTTGTCCAGTCTCAATCCGCCTCCGCAAGCGCTACCTCACAGAATCAGAACGCAAGCGAGCCCCGAAGAATTAATAAAACAAAGGTGAAAAGAAAAAGCGCCGCCCCTAAGGGCGGTGCTTTTGATATAATTTACGAATGTCTAAATCAGACGAAGAAATAATTGAAGATTCAAAAAAAATTTGCAAAAACAAACAAGAAGAAAATTGCCAAGATATTTGCAAGTGTAGAAAAATACAGACCAGAACAACATCCGATATCGGTATTTATGGCAGGTTCACCAGGTGCTGGTAAAACAGAATCAGCAAAGGCGCTTATCAGGTCTCTTACTGGTGGTGACTTGGTCTTAAGAATTGATGCTGATGATATGCGTTCCTTGTTTGAATTTTACACTGGCGATAATTCATCTCTTTTTCAGGCAGCAACATCTATTTTAGTTGAAAAAATTCATGATATTGCTCTGAAAAATAAGCAGAGCTTTGTTTTTGATGGTACATTTTCAAATTTTGAAAAAGGTCGTCAAAATATAGACAGATCTTTAGATGCCGGCAGAGGAGTTTATATTTTATATGTTTATCAAGATCCTATCCAAGCATGGTCTTTTGTTAAGAAAAGAGCTGAAAAAGATGGTCGGTACGTGCCAAGAGATGCATTCATTGAACAATATTTCACAGCGCGAAAAAACGTAAATAAAATTAAAGAGTTGTACGGCTCTAGAGTGCAGGTTGACTTGGTCGTTAAAAATATAGATGGAACAGATTTCAGATATAAAGAGAACATACGTGTCGTTGACAGTCATCTTAAAGAAAAGTACTCTATAAGCAAGTTGAGAGAATTGATTATATGATTTCAAAAACTAAGTTTTTTGGCTTGAAAACACCTCGAAAGTCTACAAAACAGACATCGAGCGAATTTTCTGACTTCTTCAGAAAAGCGTCTTCTGGAGAAAAGAAAAAAGTATTTTCCGATGTTGCTAGACGTGCAAGCGCTGAACAGAAGTGCTTTATGAATTAAATACCGCTAATGCGGTATTTTTATTAATATTATTTTATGGAAACATTACTTCAAACAATTGAATGGACGCCGGTGCTTGTATCATTCGCACTCGCGTATGTGCTTGGGTGGTTGTGGTATTCGCCGGTGATGTTTTATGAAAAGTGGATGAAAGGGAAGGGAGCTGGCGTGATGGAGCATCCGATGTGGATGCCGATGTCGGCACAGGCCGGCGCGACCTTTCTCTTTGCGATTGTAGTCAATCTCGCAACCGCTGATGGTGATATTGGTCATGCGATGCTTGTTGCACTCACTATCGCCGGCTTTATCAAAGCTAATGGACTCTTCCAAGGAAAGACTAAATGGGCAGTTACGATTGAGACGCTCTACATCCTCGCGATGGCGCTGATTATGATTGGGGTGAATATGGTGTTGTAGGGAAGTGGAGGTGCAGAAAGGGCGGGATGCTATCGCATCCCGCCCTTTGTCGTGATCTGTCTGACAGAGTCAGTCCAGGAATCTCGAGAGCGCAAGAATCCCGAGAAAGAGCCCGATCGCTACGATCCCGATGAAGAACGTCTTGATTCCTGCTCCAAATATTGTGATGATGGAACATATAGCCACCAAGACAAGCGCGAGCGTGAACGATGGCTGGGATTCTTCCTTTTTTTGCGGAGCTGACTTTTGGGGCGGCTTCGGTTTGGGTTTCTCCTTGGAGCAAAAATGGGAATACATGTCGTTCCAGCCCCTTACATAGAAGGAGCTATCATTGGTCAGAACAAGAAGTACCTTAAAATCCCTGCCATCCCAAGGGTCTTCATCGTTACTTCCCAGCACAACATAAGACCATTGGCCTTGTGTAGCATAGTCGTTGACGATTTTCTGAAAGAGCCAGTTGAGGTCGTTTATCCGATTAGGTCTTTGTGAAATATCTTCCCGAAGGGACAGTGCATCTGTGAGGTCAATAATATGGCCGATTGACCCATGATTCTGTTGCAGTTTCGAGTCTATTTCTTCATGAAGCTTCTTGACGAGTTCGCCACGTTCGCCCGAGTAGGTGAGTGGCTCAGTGCTCTTATATACCATCGCAAGTCTCCTCAGGTGCGCGTGTTGCTGCCCGAAACAATAATGTAAGTATATAAGCAACTTGTCAATATATTTATTATTTTTAGGTAGGTCAAAGGGCGGGGGTGCGATAGCACCCCCGCCCTTTATTACGCCTGCTCCAGTTCCCGCACAGCAGCGAGGTGATCGAGGACAGAGGCTGACTTTTTGAACCATTCATTCACGACCATGCTCTCTCCTTTGTTGTTGAGAACAATCAAGGCTGGTCTTCCGAAGTATGCTTTGGCGTGACCATTTCGCATGAGGGACATGAATGCTACCGAAAGCACAGGAATAATTCTTTCTTCGGTGTCATTCATAAGATGGACTGTTGAAGTGCCTCGGTCTTGGTGAAAAATTCCGAACCGTTCAATTGAATCGTTCCAACGCCGAAAGAGTAGTCCAGCAACAATTCGAAAGTCGTTGATGCGAATATCCCCATCATTTTGTGCATGAGCGGTGGGGAAATCAAGCTGAGCGAGCGCGAGTTCATTCTGGTGCATGATTCCCTCCAAGTTTGAGCAAGTCTTTTAATACTATAAGTGAGAATATGAAAATCTCAAATGAAATTTGTGCTTATTGACTTATCTTCCAAAAAAGTTTCAAATAAGACAGGTTTGTAACGGAGGATGAACCATGCGAGCAAAGAATGGATTTCACTGCTCGCTTGCGAGCAGTTACCCGTATTCATTAAAAAATGTCCGAGAAGCGCTGAGCTTCTATTCTGAAGAATTTGAGTGTGCAGTTGCTTCAGGTAAGCTGTTGCGCTTTGATCTCACCTCTCATGATGAGAAAATGCTTCAGACATTCTATACCGACGACAATCTGCTCGTACCGGGCAGTTTGTTTATGTTGCTCAATGATGCTCTAGATGATAGCAAGATGCCGTACGCGGTCTTGAATGTCATGCGGGTAATCAAAACACCACGCTTCTACTGTCGTATCATTCGGTTTAATTGGCATAAAGAAAAGCAGATAGAGAGCAAATGACTTGAAAGGAGAGGTGCCATGCGCGCGCCAAACGGACAGAGTTGCACTGTCGAGGGTGGAATCATCCTCGCCGTCTCACTTGCGGGCGATACTGTATGGAGATGTGAAGACATCTTCAAGAGTGCTGTCGAAACCGGCAATCCGGTCCGCTTCGAGTTTACAGAAGTCGACCTTCGGGCGCTCGCTGGATATTATCCGAACATCGATTATGAACTCGTTCGGGTGCGGACATTTCTCAACTGCGTCATTCTGATGCATAAGAAGATGTCCTACGAGGTTTCGACCATCTTTCGGGTTATGGGCACGAACTCGTTCTCCTGCAAGATGGTGTCGGAGTTGCCGGTCTATGACTAACAACAACGAGGCGGAAGATGTTGAACGAGGAGGGTGCGGCGCGCCTTCCTCGTTTTTTGTATGTATGAGGAGTATACTAACTGTATGAATTTTACATTTGTCATTTCACTACTCATTTTGTTTGCGGCTGGACTATGGTGGTTTGGTCAGGGATTTGAGTCAGTCAAAGAAGACTCTGGTGGGGACACTGACACTGGTGTCTATCAGGACGCGCTCGACTCTGCTCAAGAAGTTACTGAAAAAGTAGCTGACAAAACCGAAGCGGTGGTATCTGAAGTTGGTGGCGCGAAGGTGACGGTGTATGACGGTATTAGTGTTCCTGCTGGTACCAAAGTGCTCGACGTGTCAGGTCGCGGACTCACTGGCTCGCTGAAGGCCGAAGTGCGTCACCTCACCGAACTCACATCGCTCAACATGAGCAACAACAAGCTCACTGGTATTCCAGCTGAGGTTGGCCAGCTTTCTAAGCTTGAAGTGCTCAATCTTTCTAACAATCCTTTCACTGGACTTCCATACGAACTCGGTAACCTCAAGAATCTCAAAATCCTCGACCTGCGCGGAACTCAGTATGCCAAGCAAGACCTTGAGATAATCAAGAAGAGCCTCCCAGCCTCCACTCAGATTCTCGTTGACTAGTGTAAGTGCTGGTACCGTCAGTCGTTATAATAAGTATATGAAAAAGACATTATTTTTACTTAGTATGGCCGCGGTGGTGCTCGTGAGTGTTCCGACTCCATCATACGCGCTTAGTTGTGTAGATCCGGAGGGAATGATTGATTTTATTGTTTCAAACCCAGACTCAATCGTCGTAACGGCGACACCAACTGAACAAAAGGAGCATGTACAAGAAAAAGCCAAGAAAGACGACCCTAACGGCATGTACGATAGTGGGTACACTGGTCAATTCATCGAAATAGAAAAGGCTCACATGGGTACCGTACCAGACAGTCAGTGGGTGTACTTCCGTCGTGATGCAACCTGGAACTACCTCTGTGCTGGCGAGCCACCAAAGGTTGGCTCAGAAATGATTTACGTATTGCAGTTCCCAACTAACTCATTTGAACTCCAGACGGTGACCGCTGTCTACCCAGTCGGTTCCGAATTGGCGGACGACCTACTTGCGGCGATTGAAGACGCCGACAGCCAAGTAGAACCGGTCACCAAAGCCGACTGGGTAACTCGCCTCCACGACGAACTCAAAGAGATGGCTTTCATCATCAAGGTGAAGCTCTCAGAGTGGACGTTTTGGAAAGTTGCGAAGTAATAAAACGGCGCGCCCTCCGGGCGCGCCGTTTTATGATACAATCGAAAAACTTCCATGGAATACATTATTTCCGCTGTCCTGATTGCCTTGTCGGCACTCTTTTCCAGCCTTACCCTCGGATTACTTTCTCTAGATGCGAATTCGCTGCGTCGCCGTGCAAAGCACGGCGACGCAGCCGCTGCCAAAGTCTATCCTGTCCGATTCAAGGGCAATCAGCTTCTCGTCACCTTGATTCTCGGTAACGTTGTTGTTAATACAACACTTTCTATTTTCTTAGGTAGCCTAGCATCCGGACTGGTGGCTGGTGTGCTCGCGACAAGCCTTATTGTTATTTTTGGTGAAATTATCCCGCAAGCGGTAATAACGCGCCATGCGCTCTACTTTGGTGCCAAAACAATCTGGTTTACCAGAACCGTACTGTTCATCTTCTATCCAATAGCGTATCCACTATCAAAAGCACTCGACCACTTCCTTGGTAGCGAGCTTCCGACCATCTACTCCAAGCGCGAGCTTATGGAGATAATCTCTGAACACGAAGACTCCGAACATAGCCAAATAGACGCAGACGAAGAGCGAATTCTCCACGGAGCACTGCTTTTTTCACACATGCGCGTTCGTGAGGCCATGACTCCAGCGGAACGAGTGGTTTTGTTTGATGAAAATCAAAAGCTCAATGATGATTTCTTCGAGGAGGTTGCAGAGCAAGGATTTTCACGATTGCCGGTATATAGCGGCGACAAGGGAAATATTGTCGGCATGCTCTACGTGAAAGACTTGCTTGTAGAGGACGAAGATATCTCTATCAAGGAAACAGAAGAGGCATTTGATAGGAATTTCATCGTGGTGCGCCCTGATCAGCTTCTTGATGCCGTCTTGGCCAAGATGTTGAAGACCAAGCAGCATCTAGCGATAGTAAAGAGCAAGAATGGGCAGTTTCTCGGGGTGATTTCGCTTGAGGATATTATTGAGGAGATTATCCAGCAGGAGATAGAGGACGAGGATGACGATGAAGATGAGGATTAGGGTGACGAAATGGCCG
>JBDLTL010000031.1:0-8184 GCA_039799085.1 Candidatus Parcubacteria bacterium
AGTCGATGATTGCAGGCGATGAGGCTAAGCGCAAGATTTGGGCTCGCATCATTCAGCGTCGTGGAGAAATGGGGTATCCATACATCATGTTCAGCGACACCGCTAATAAGAACACTGTCGATGTCTATAAAGAAAAGAATCTCCGCATCTACGCGAGTAATATGTGTAGTGAAATCATGCTTCCGTCAAAGGAAGATTGGTCATTTGTCTGTTGTCTCTCATCTCTCAATCTCCTTCATTACGATGCGTGGAAGGACACAGACCTCGTAGAGACGATGACTGCATTTCTCGATGCAGTGATGGAAGAATTTATCGTGAAGCTAGAAGCACTTCGTGACCATGCAGAACCAGAAAAGCGTCGGGCCTTTACCTTCATGGAGCGAGCGTACAACTTCGCTAAAGCAAATAGAGCTCTCGGTCTTGGTGTCCTTGGATACCACTCACTCCTCCAATCAAAGAATCTCGCGTTTGAAAGTGATGAGGCAAGCGCACTTAACAAAGAAGTTTTCAAACTTATTAAAGAAAAGTCAGATGCAGCCACCAAAGACCTCGCTGTTCGTCTCGGTGAACCAGAAGTGCTCAAAGGATACGGACGCCGCAATACTACTCTCATTGCGATTGCGCCGACAACGTCTTCAGCATTTATCCTTGGTCAGGTATCGCAGGGTATCGAACCAATCTGGTCTAACTGTTACGTGAAAGACGTGGCAAAGATGAAGGTAACCATCAAGAACCCATCACTTGAGAAGATTCTCGAGGCTAAAGGGAAGAACGACAAGGTGACCTGGGATTCTATCCGTGACAATGACGGCTCAGTCCAGCACCTCGATTGTCTCACTGATGAAGAAAAGGCTGTCTACCGTACGTTTGCTGAGATTGACCAATCAAAGGTCATTGAGCAGGCAGGGGAGCGTCAGAAATACATCGACCAGGCACAGTCACTCAACATCATGGTGGCGCCAGATACTCCAGTGAAGGAAATCAACGCTCTCTACATCGATGCCTGGAAGCAGGGAGTGAAGAGCCTCTACTATCAGCACTCAATGAACGCCGCCCAGCAAATGGTCCGCAAGAAGCTCCAAGAAAACGAAGCGAAGAAATAGATAAAAGCGAAAGTACTTAGGTGCTTTCGCTTTTGCATTTTGGTACTCAGGTAAAATGCAAAAGTGAGAGTATCTATTGTGGTTAATGGCTCCACAAATAGAAATAGCCCCGGCAAGGGCTATCTCTCAAACTTTATTTCCTTTACATTTAGGTTACTTGTATATAGCCATAGGTGCAAGTGGGTAAGTGTGAATTAATTTGTACAAGTATGGCTATGTTCCTTACTACTATTATTGTCTTAGCGTTTGCCACGACGGTAATAGTAGTCGCATGTAAAAAATAAAATCAAACCTCCCCTTGGGGAGGTTTTGCGTAAGGGTACCCTGTTGAAATCTCTTGCTTGCCTTTTGGGGAAGTGCGGTATGATAGGTGGAGTAAGGGCTTCCCAGCTTTTGCGAAATGTTTTTTGTTACAGAAAATGGCGCAGAATAGGGACTACGTGTCGCGACCACGCAGTCCCCGCTCTGCGCCGTTTTTTGATTTCTGATATCATTTTTACTATGAGGTTTCCGTTTTTGATGGTGTTTGTGATGACTCTCGCTGGGGCGGGAACATTTTGGTATCAGCACACCGCTACCGTCTGCCCGACTCCTATTAGCTACCGGGTAGGGGAGATTGATGCACATTTTAATACTTCAAAAGAAGATGTTATTGCTCAGTTAAAGAAAGCTGAAGCGGTGTGGGAGGAGCACGCTGGGCGGGATCTTTTTTACTACGATGAGAACGGCACTCTCCCAGTGAATTTTATTTTTGATGAACGTCAGGCTTTGGCTGATTCGGAAATAACTGAGCGTCAAGCACTTGATGAACAGAAAGAAAAGAACGACGTGCTCACTCAAAAAATAAATGAACTTCAAAAAGAGTACGAGTCTCGGACGGGTGAGTACCAAGGTAAGGTGACGGTGTATGAAAGAGACCTAAGCGAGTACAACGAAACAGTTGCTCGATACAATGATCAGGGAGGTGCGCCACAAAGTGAGTTTGAACAGCTTGAGCGAGAGAAAGAACGTTTGGCAAAAACATCGCAAGCGCTCAATCAGACAGCCGATGACTTAAATAATCTTGCCAATAAAATCAATCAACTTGGCGATGAGGCCAACAAGCTTGTCGAGGTATACAACCAGGATGTTGAGCGATACAACGATCAGTATGGGTATTCGCGTGAGTTTACCCAAGGTGACTATGAAGGTGATCGGATCAATATCTATAAGTTCTCTGACGAGCATGAGTTAGAGCTTGTGTTGGTGCATGAATTTGGACACGCACTTGGTCTCGACCACGTTGAAGGGGAGTCGTCTGTCATGTACTATTTACTTGGAGACACCAGTGCAGCTCCTGTCTTAAGTAAAGAAGACCAAGATGCGTTCGCGACGGTTTGTGGTCAGGGTTCGGGGATCTCACATGACTTCAGACGATTCGTTCGGACGGTATTAACAGCAGTTAATTTTTAAATAGCATGGAACCTTTTTTCAGTCAGACATATAACAGAGTACTCGCTTCAGCAGTACTCGCAATGGCAGTGCTTGCGCTTGCCTCATATGCAATTCTCAATTTAAAAATGGCGGATTCATCGTACCCAATGCCGACCAATATCTCGGTCATGGGAGAGGGTGAAGTAACCGCTGTACCAAACGTCGGACAGTTCTCATTTTCGGTAATCGCCGAAGGAGCGACGGCGCCGGAGGCGCAAGAAGCTTCAGGTACAAAAATCAACGACATTCTTGCGTACTTGAAAGAGCAGGGTATCGAAGAGAAAGATATCAAGACACGTGACTACAATCTCTACCCACGATATCGCTACGAAGAGAGAGTGTGTGCATTTGGGACGTACTGTCCTCCGGGGGAGCAGGTGGCAGATGGATTTGATGTTTCTCAGACTGTTGAAGTAAAGGTACGCGACACAGCCAAGGCGGGAGGACTCATCGCAGGAGTGGGCGAGAAGGGAGCTACCAATATCAGCGGGCTTAGTTTCATTGTTGACGATACGAGTGGTCTGAAGTCAGAAGCTCGAGAGAAGGCTATCGCCGACGCCAAAACAAAAGCAGAGAAACTCGCTGCTGACCTGGGGGTCAAGCTTGTGCGTATGACAAGCTACTACGAAAATGAAAGCTACTACCCAGAACCGTACTACGCTAAGGCAGAAATGGCTGCTGACATGGGTGGAGGCTTTGGTGGGGCAGAGATGCCAGTTGGTGAAAGTAGCACTAAGGTTCAGGTGAATATCTCGTACGAAGTGAGATAAGGGGGATAATCAAAGGGGGCGCTGGCCAAAGGCCAGCGCCCCCATTGACATTTCTTCAAACGAGCGTACTATATAAATAACCGCCCGAGAGGCGTTTTATTTTACTTATCAAATCCACTTCATTATGACCCAGTTAACAAAATACGTTCGAGCAACTATTTCTGAGATGCGACAGGTAGCGTGGCCAAGTCGCCAGCAGGCTATTTCGTACACACTCTTGGTAATCGCAATCTCTACCATTGTCGCTTTATACGTCGGCGGACTCGACTATCTCTTCTCACAGGGAGTCAATTCACTCGTTAATCGTTTCTAGTATATGGCTAAGCAACAAGGTACTGGTGAGCGAAACTGGTACGCAATTCACACCTACTCAGGGTATGAGAATGCGGTAGCTCGTAATCTCAAGCAGCGTATTGATTCACTCAATATGAATGACAAAATCTTCAATGTTGTTGTCCCAACAGAAAAGAAGATTCGCGTGAAGGGAGGAAAGCGCGTCACTGAAGAGGAGCGTATCTACCCAGGATACGTACTCGTGGAAATGGTGGTGGATGATGAATCTTGGTTTGTGGTGCGTAATACGCCACGCGTGACCGGATTCGTAGGTTCTGGCACACAGCCGGTACCGCTCACCGAAGCAGAGTACACAGCACTTCTCGGTCTCATGGCAACTGATGATGTGAAGCATAAGGTGGATCTCTCAGCTGGAGATTATGTCACTATCGTCGATGGTCCGTTCAAGGATCTTGAAGGTAAGGTAGGAGAAGTAGACGAGAAGAGTGGAAAGGTGAAAGTGCTCGTGAGCATGTTCGGCCGAGAGACTCCTGTCGAGCTCGACTTCTTGCAGATAAAAAAGGTATAAAGTTCTCCTTATAGAAAAGCAGCGAGCGTAGCTCGCTGCTTTTCTATAAGGTTGCAAAAAGCCCATTTCTCTTGTACGATACGCGAGCTTCAAAGACGGGGAGGTGGATATGGAACACCAACCCACAATCATTTAAATTATGGCAAAGAAACTAACAAAGCTAATTAAAGTACAGGCTAAGGGAGGTAAGGCTACACCAGCTCCACCACTTGGTCCGGTACTCGGTCAGGCCGGTATCAACATCGGTGAATTCGTAAACCAGTTCAACGAAAAAACTCGTGATCGCATGGGTGACGTTGTGCCGGTTATCATCTCAGTCTACGACGACCGAACATTCTCATTTGAGATTAAGGTGTCTCCAATGTCACGTCTTATCTTGAAGAAGATTGGAAAGGAGAGTGGAGCATCAAAGAACAAGTCTCAGACTGTTGGTACCCTCACCAAGGCACAGGTTCGAGAAATCGCAGAAGAAAAAATGCCTGACCTCAACGCTGCTTCGATTGAAGCAGCAATGAAGACTGTTGAAGGGACATGTCGTTCAATGGGAGTAAAGGTAGTTGACTAATCATCTACACAGACAAAAAAGCCGGGCGCTTGCGCCCGGCTTTTTGTTTTCGTGTATAACTTTACTCTAGTCATGTTTAATTCTGGCATATAATAAACAAAGTCGCGCCCTTATCCTTCATATTTTATCTATGTCTCGCATCTTCACCGTGCTCTTTATCTTCACGCTGCTCTTTAGCGGTATCCCCACCTTCGCACAGGAGGCTCAAGGAACACAGCCAGCACCTCCTGTTTCAGGTACCGTTGACGGGGAAGCCGTCGGCTCACTCAACTGTTTTGACTGGTACACCTTCGGTTCTGTCCAGGCTGACCTCCAGTCATCGGTGGCAAGTACTGTTCCCGGAGCCACGATGACCTTTGCTGGTGAGGTGAAAAGTGAGAATCCATACCCACTACTTGACGGTACTCTGTACGTGAAGATCTTCAAGCGAGACGAAGGTACCTTTGCTGAAGGAGATGGCAACTTGGTTGTGGATCAATTTGTCATCAAAGAAGGCATCACCCTTCCTCCAAAGGGCACTCTCCCGGTATCATACGAGTGGCAGGTCCCAGTCAACGCCGAAGGTGGTGAATACTACGCTGCATACTTCTTCACCACCGCGAAGCGATATAATCTCATGGGACTTTCATTCACTGATGATGTGGTTGGAAACCAAGCTCCCTTCACCATCATCGCTGATAACACCATTGCTAAGCTTTCCAAGCCAGACACCACCCTTAGTGGCCGCAACCACCACTTTGCTGCGTTTCCTCTCAAGTTTGATGCTGCTGAGACCGTGCTTGTGAAGACGACCATCACTAACCCAAGTGATCAGCCAAAGACACTCCCACTCCAGTGGAACCAGTATGCCTGGGACGCCATGCTCGAGGATAACCTTCGCTTCACCAGGACAGAGCTCGTTACCCTTGCTCCAAACGAAACTAAAGAGGTGACATACGAGGCACAGCCGCAACGAGAGTCGGTGGTATATATCACCGCTGTTGCACAAGACAATGAGGCAAAGAGTATCCTTGATATCCGCTACGTTCGCGAAGGGATTGAAGAGACTAGAATTAACTTCCCGGGTATCTCAACCTTCCCCCTCGCAAAAGATACTGACACCACACTCTTTGCTTGTGCGCATTCCACCAACCTCCCAGTGGTGCCTGATAACACTCTCACGCTCACCCTCAAAGACAGGGACGGCAATATGATTCATGAGTACACCCACACCGGTGACATCCCAGGCGCGATGTCTGGTTTTGGGGAATCATTCAAGCCGACGAAGAACATCAACTACGCTACCTTGACCGCTCGTCTCGAACGCAATGGTGTCATCGTGGAAGAAGTTACCCAGACCTATGACTGTACTGTGATTGATGCTAATAGTTGTTTGCCTGAGACCAAGGAGGGAGGAGGTTCTCTCTTTGATACCCTCAAGCACAACGCACTCACCCTTATCATTGCACTCTTCGCTCTCACAGTTGGAGTGGCTCTCGCCATCTTGTTCATCAAGAGACGCGGCAATCATACCGACAGTGGCCCAACGATGACGACACCAACGGCGTTCCTATTCTTCTTGCTGCTTCTGCCAAGTCTTTTCTTTGGACAGCCAGGGGTGGGGGAGGCGGAGACGAAGAGTGCAACTTGGAGTTCAGGATCTCTACCATCACTTTTCTACTGTTGGAATCGATGGGGCAGCGCAGGAGATTCTGTTGCAGGTGGTGATGTCCAATCGAGAACTTGCACGACTTATGAGTACAAGACGGGCTATCTGAATTGGGAGAGAGCTCTCACCGGAGCTCAGGTAACTGCCGTTCAATACTATGCAAAAATAACTAATGCTGATACTGGTCAGAATATCGATACCGGAACATCGGTTCCGGTGGGAACAAAAATTAAAATTGAGTCTCTGCCACACGACGAATCTCATGTTAGTTGGATAGGAACTGGATACTCGATGGATTCTCCAAATGGTGAGTGGAGAGTAAGTGCAAATCCTCCTGCGTGGCAGCAGCAATCATATGCCGTTCCGTTTTTAAGGCCAACAACAACGAGCATGATGAATGGTCCAGTTTGTGAATCAAAGGATACTGTTACAAGGTCCAGTGCTACATATTCTCGAGTCGATTCGATACACATACCTTTTGTTGTCGCTATTCCGTCCGGAAAGACAACTACTGCGAGTACAAATTTATCGTGCGCGACTCCGTCAGTTAATGCGGCAGGGACTTTCTCCCAAGTATGTACTGTAAATGCAACGGGGAACATAGACATTTCGTTAAATATTCCAGCTACGTATGGGAAGTTCTATTATAGGTACCATGATTCAGGAGGAATTACTGGAGGGTTTCCGAATTTTACTTTCTTGAGTGCGGGTTGCTACAACAACGACCAGGAGTTACGTCAAGCAACTCTTTTTGACGCAACAACAGGAAGTGTTAAAAAAGGGGGCATTTCCGCTTCAGACTACCAGCTCACCATCCCCGCCCAAACCATCACCTTCAACCTCAGCGCCGTCACAAGCAACAACCCTCCCGCTACCCCAACCATCACTGGCGCCGCCACCGGTGTCACCAACACCCCATACACGTTCAACTTTAGCGCCACTGACCCTGATGGGGATCAGGTAGCATACTATCTTTCAGACAGTGCTTGTACTGCTGAGGTCGAGCGCTTTCCGGGAACAGCTAACACGTTTGTTAATTCAGGTACTAGCCGCAGCAAGAGCACCAGTTGGTCAACAACTGGAAATAAAACCTTGTATGTTTTTGCTAAAGATAGCAAAGGAGGAAAGTCAGCTTGTGCACAGCACACAATCGCTCTCAGCGCAGCTCCCGCTATCACTGTCGACCTCAAAGTCAATGGTTCAGATACTTCTATCAATGTTGCCAAGAACGCTATGGTTAATCTCACATGGAGTAGTGAAAACGCCGCTTCTTGTTCTAAGTGGGGTGGTGTCTGGGGAAGCGGGCAAGCAATTGCTCTTGATAACACTTCGCCTGGAGTCAATGTTGCTGTCACCGCCACTACCACATTCATGGTGAACTGTGGTGGTGTTAGCGACTCGGTGACGGTGAACGTGAAGAATCAAAAACCCAACCCCCCAACCATCACATACGTCAGCGGCACGAAAGAGACAGGAAAAACCATCACGTTCGCAATCCAAGGCGTAGACCCAGACAATGACGACGTCTTCTACGAAGTCGACTGGATGGATGGAACACCACTTGCCACCACCATGACTGTCCCTTCAAACAGCATCAGAAACGCTAACCACAGCTGGAGTACCGACGGCACCAAAACCTTCCGAGCTCGAACGGTTGATACCGCTGGAGCAAAGTCAGCGTGGACATCGCATAGTGAAGATATCACCATTGCTATCCCTTCCGCTCCAACCTCAGTCACCGCCACCTGTCCAGTCCCAGGAAC
>JBDLTL010000032.1:0-7922 GCA_039799085.1 Candidatus Parcubacteria bacterium
CTGCAAGATTGATGGATGCTGTGCGAGTGCCGACATTAACAATTGAGTTAGTGGTTGGATCAACACAGACAAGATCTGTAAGAGACCACCCTGCCACCTGTCCTTCTGTTACAGCGTAAGAACCAGCTGCTAATCCACTGAAGGTCTGGGTGTTAGATAGTGCATTGTTCGCATCATCATCGAGTGAGAAGCCACTGAGTCCAGTACCCGAAGTTGTGAAACTAAAGTCTTGTGCGTCGTCAGGTAGTGCATCTTTTACAATCGTGATACTTCCTAGGACAATGATAGTTCCTGCCTGCATCTGGTTGTCACGCTGACCAATAGATGTTCCATCTTCAGCCGCCAACGCTACGTGGTACGGTGAACCAGAAATATTCACAGCTGAATTACCTGTTCCCCAGTCAATCTGTCGGGAGATATGCGCTCCAAAGAAAAGTGCAACGTCACAACTTGTAACTCCTTGCTTTGTGTCACACATCGAACCACTTGAATCTACCGTGAATGTAATCGTAATCTGTGTCTCACTGTCTCCAGCGTATGTACCACTGACAATTGCTGGTGATGTTGCAGAAGTGAGATCACCACCCCGCATTGTGAAATTTCGTCCAGGTGTTTCGTATGCACCAGATCCGTTTGAGTCGTGTGGGATTGCTAACAAATCATCGGTTTCTGTCGTACAGCCAGTAATTCCCTGACAGAGCTCAGTTGGTGTTATCCAGTTTTCAGAATGATCCCACGTAGTAAGGAAGTCGTACGCACGCTTACCACCCTTGGTCGTACCATACTGGAGTGTAACTGTATGGGTACTACCAGGAACATATCCTCGGAGCCAGAGCCGTTGCACAGTTGCGTCACCTTCAGTGTAAACTGAATTGTTTGACTGAAGATTACCGTTAATCCAACGACATCCTTGGTCTCCTGTAGTATATCCATCACCATCATCGTTTGAACACTGATCGTAAGTACCAACAGCACCATCTCGGAACCATGTCTCAGCAATCTCTTCTCCTTCGAGAGTAGACACTACAACCTCATAAAAAGGTCGGTAGAAATTGTCGAGAAGGTACGAGAAAGTAAATTCCCCTTCATCGTCAGTAGTTACCTCTTCCTCTGTCTCGGTGTAGTTTTGGTTATTATCATCACTTCCGAACACCTTAATGAGAAATGTCTGGAGTGGTGCAAAAAACTTTCCGAAGATGGTCGCTGTTTCGCCCGGATGATAGTCATCTTTATCTGTCGTCAGCTCTGGTGTGGATTCGATGACTGCTGCCGATTGTGTTTCTTCTTCAACAACAGACTCTTCAGTCACTATCGGTTCTTCCGGTTGCTCTTCGAGAACAACCTCCGGCTCAGAGCTTTCAATCGGCTCTGACTCTTCCGTCACCCCACCCTCAAGAAGGTGTAGCGATGGTGGTGTGAGCACTTCTCCATCAGAAACAAAAACATCCAAAGACGAATCTTCGGACACAATAGTTTCTTCTGGTGTATTCACCGTTTCTGTTTCTTCTGTTTGCGCAAAGGCCTGGAATGCAAATGTCGCAAGAAGCAACAATACAGCAATGGCGATGAATCGCCACCCGATAGCCAATACGGGGATTGATTGCTTTTTCATAGTATTTATACGTTTAGTAGGCTTTCGCCTCTCCAATAAACAACGCTCGGCATACACAAAACTCCCGAGACACCCACGTATATGTCATTTATGAGTATACGCCTGTTTTTTGATATTGTACGTTGACAGCGTAGTTTAGATGTATCGCAAAACGGCGGCCCTACGCCCTAATTTTCAAGGAGGCTTCAGCCGACTATGAAAATGGAAGTGCTCTTGGGGCGGCGGCCGCCGTTTTATTACTCCTCTCCTCTCCTCATTCGTTTCACTGGTGCGATAGTGGCACACGGTGAATCATCGTCTTTGAGTTCCTCTGTCTCCCCTTCCTCATCATCAAATCCTCGGAGTTGTGGCATTTTTTCTTCAAGGCGTTCTTCGTATCCATGAATCTTATCTTCAAAAGCAACTCTAGCTGCTTCAAGATCTTCTCGTCGTACTGGCTTATCAAGGAGCCATGGGAAGGCGCCGCACGAGTGGAAGAGCATATCTCCTTCAGTCATAACACCGATAAGGCGGACATTTTCTTCATTCGCGAGCAAATCAAGCTCGTGCGGCGCCAAATCAGACACATCTACTTTCCAATCTTTTCCTGACACATCGGTAAATGTCACGATTCCAGGAGCCTCTGGTGGAAGTGGTAGAGCTGAGACTTTTCCAAGGAGACGTCCGTCGTCTGGATTCTGCCACATGCGCATTTCTTTCTTCTCTTCAGATGGGTATATGCCCATCATACCTAATCCGTGATCAACAGTGTATCCCATACCAAGAAGATGTAATCCAGTACCACCAGCAAGACTAAGCACCATGCTACTACCAAAAATCTTCCACAGCGGATATCGGTACCCTCCCTTGGTATGACGGAGGTTGTACACTGCCACACCCACCATAAGAGCAAACATGATAATCCAAAGGTACGGTAAGACATCTACCATGAAGGTAAAGAAGTTGTCGTGAGTTGCCTCGTAGAGCGCATACTGTCGATGAGCCACCACAAAGAGCGTTACGGCGACCGCGAGTGCGCCAATCACCACCGAAAGTCCCCACAGCCCCCATACGGCGCACTCGCGAGTCTTAAAAAAAGTCTTTGAGCGCGGGCAAATATGCTCACATTCAATGCGATTCATTACCCTGTCTTTGCATGACACTGTTGTTTGCTCATCCATATGCTTATATACGCAAAATATCCTTATTTAATACATTGGCCAACTGCTTCTTACCCCGATGGAGCAATGTCCCTACCGAGCCAATCGGAATCTCCAAAATGTCAGAGATTTCGTCGTACTCCTTGTGTTCAAAGAAGCGCAAGATAATTGGCTCGCGATACTTCTCATCAAGATGCTCAAGGGCACGATTTACCTCATCAGCATTGATAACCTTATCGAACTTCACTTCCTCCCCTTCTTGAGAAGACGCGAGGAAACCGAGAATTTCGTCCCCGTCTCCTACCAAATGCCCTTCTGGACGGACATTTTTCTTGCGGTAGAAGCTTATCGCTTCGTTGTGAGCGATACGGTAAATCCACGAAGAAAATGAGAGTGATGTATCAAACCCATTCAAGTTTCGATACGCTTTGATAAAAATCTCTTGGAGTACATCAAGCTGATCGTCGGTATTACGAATGCCTAAGCGGGTAACGTACCGCTTAAGCTTCGCTTCGTACCGTTCCATCAAAAGCCCGTACTGATTCGGGTCAGTGAGCGTATTTTTGACGATTTCTTCATCGCTTGCTGGCAGACTAGGAAGTTGTTCCATACACTTGATGTAGTACAATACTGGCATGAAAGCACCGAAAATCAAACTACTTGTGCTCTTGGTAGCACTTTTGAGTATTACTCCAAGCGTAAGCGAAGCCTCATCAGCCATTCAGATTGCTGAAGATACTGCCCTCTTTACCATCGACTTTAAAATGGACGACTCATACTTCAGTCACGAGATGCCTATCATGGCGAAGTCTGGAGTTCTGTACAATGACCGTGTTGACCACCTTGGCTACACAATCACCGGCAAGAACGACAGCGATGTGAAGCTCAAAGCGCTCAACGGTATCGTTCTCTCAAAACAGCCAATTTCTTCAAGTACCCGCTACATGACAGAAAAAAGTGTCGAAGCAACCTTCACGCTCTTCATTCTCGCCACCTTCGAAGAACCTATTCCAGAGAATAGCTACCAAGCACGCATCACCAAGCTTCCATACTTCACCGATGGCAAGCGCACCACGACACACCAAAACCAGCTCGACGAACTTCCAATGCCGATTTTGAAAGTTGAGTAAGAAGAAACAAAAGGCCGGCTCGCTTCGCGAGCCGGCCTTTTATATTGAAAAATAATAAAATTGTGTTATAGTCACAGCATTATGGAATACCCAATGAGAATAAATAAGTACCTTGCACACCAAGGTATAGCGTCCCGTCGTGAGGCAGACGTACTCGTAGAAGCTGGAAAGGTGCTGATTAATGGTAAAAAGGCTAAGAACGGCGACCAGGTACAAGAATCTGACAAAGTAGAACTCAAAGGTGCTACGAAAGCCAAGACCTACCTCGCCTACTACAAGGGCCGCGGTATTATCACCCACTCACCAAGTGAGAAGGAAGTCGATATTAAATCTCGTCTTGAGAAGGACTATGGTATTACCAATGTCGCGCCGATCGGTCGTCTCGACAAAGATTCTGAAGGACTTATTATCCTTTCAAACGATGGACGCATTACCGGCCCCCTCCTTGACCCAAAATCCTCAAACGAAAAGGAATACGAGGTATCAGTCGACAAGACTATCGGACTCATGTTTATCAAGGCGATGAGTAACGGCGTCGAAATCGAAGGGTACCGTACGAAGCCAGCCAAAGTAACCGCGAACAAAAACAACCAGAAGCGCTTCACAATTATCCTGACTGAAGGTAAAAAGCACCAGATTCGTCGCATGTGTGCCGCACTTGGCTACCAAGTCCAGTCACTCAAGCGTACACGCGTCGTCAACATCAAACTCGACAAACTCAAACCAAACCAATACCGAAAAATAGTCGGTCCAGAACTCCAAGCTTTTCTAAAGCAACTCGGAATATAGAAAGAGGAAAACGGCGGCCACTACGTGGCCGCCGTTTTCTTTTCCATTCCCTCCTATCCCCCACTCACCATCTCCGTACGCAGAAGCTTCGCATACACAATAAGATTGTGCGTATAGCGGAGCTTGTCACGCTCGTACGTACCCGTACAGGTGATGAGTCTCAGTCCTGCATGATCGATATCTCCATAGACCTTGCGGGTTGGGAAGTTGCTCTGTGGGAGTCGCTCCATTTCAGTGACCGCAAAGACAGCGATTGTACCGTCTGCTCGTTCGACGCGAATCTCATCTCCTTCTTTGAGCTGTCCAAGTGAGAAGAAAACCGCCGGGCCATCAACCGAATCCACATGCCCAAGAATCACCGCTGGACCAAGCTCACCTGGTGTCGGGCCATGCTTGTAGTAGCCGACCTTCTCGTAGCCTTTTGGAACCTCTATCTCACCGTCTTTCTGTAAGCCTAGCGGTGCTTCAAACTCACTTGAGAGATTAATACTCGGAATCATGAGCTTCACCGGCAGAGATTCAGGCAATGTCTCACCCTGTACCTGCAAAGGCTCTCCCGTATCTTCTGGCGCAATCACGTCATTACCCCAGCGTGGACTATACATCAGCGCCACACCGATAAGAACAAGGAGTCCAAAAACGACAATCGTCGCTACACTATGTGAGCGACGATTGTTCGTTTTGGCTTCTGTATGTTGTACAGAATCCTCAGTCATATTTATGCCTTACGGCGGAGGAGGGCTACCGGTACAACGTGGAAGAATTCAAGACCACGTGAGGTACCGCCGGCACCAGTGTCTGCTGCACCAAGTGGGACAGCGTCTACCTGCTCACCGAGCACTTCACCCTCTGGACGGTCATCAGAGTCGCCGAGTACTTCTCCATCACGGTCGTCATCATCGTTATTGTTACCACCGCCGCCACCTGAACGTGTATCAATTGTTACTGAACAAGTAGCTTCTTCACGCTCTTGTGATTCACCGATATAGTCACCGAACACAGTAAGGGTGTATGTAGTATCTGATCGGAGGTTTTCTACAAAGAGTGAACCGCTAGTTGTGGTACCCGTACCATCAAGTTCTGCCGCATCAGCTCCAACTGATGACCAGTTGAGCGTTACGTCACGTCCACGACGGATTGAAGTGTCACTCGCAGTGATAGTACATGAGAGCTCATCTGGTTCTTCACGTGGAGGAACGTATGGTACAGCACAGTCAGCGTCTGTAGTCACTTCACCTTCGATAGTAAGGCGGTACTTGAGACCAGCTGGGTTAGAAGTTGTGTCGTTTACTGCACCAAGATTTGTTACAGCAATGTTGAGTTCATTATTTCCTTGAAGGACTTCTGAAGTAACATTGTATGACACAGCGCCACCAAATGAACTTATACCGTCATGTGAAGCGCTTCCATTGAGGACTGCACTGTGGTTGTTGTCAGAAGCAACTTCAAGAGTTGCGTTTGTAACAGTACCTACGAAGCCGAACTGCTTGCGGAATGTTTGAGTAACGTCACCAGTCGCAAGAGCTACTGGGTCATCTCCCCAAATCCATGAAGCTGCGCCGAGGACTGCAGTCCATGCACCATGGATAAAGGTGACAGGAACAGCGTTTGTGCCCTTCTCAACTACGAAGTCTGAAGTATCAGATACGATAGTCACAGTACAGAGATCTGGGTCGGTGTCGTTGTCGTATGAACAGTTTTCAGCGTCAGGATTTCCTGAAGTTGCGTCTGGGTTGTAATTAAGTGCGTCAGGGTCAGTACAGCCGAGAACTACATCTGGGTCGTATGTACATGACTGGTCATCTTGAGTTGCTGCTGGGTTGTAGTTGTTTGCGTCTGGGTCAGTACATCCGAGAACTACATCTGGGTCGTATGTACATGAGCCGTCATCCATATTAGCTGCAGCATCATAGTTACTTGCGTCTGGGTCAGTACATCCGAGGATATCAAATGTACACGAACCATCGTTTGTATTTGCAGCAGGGTCGTAGTTGTTTGCGTCTGGGTTTGTACAGCCGAGAACTTCTAGAATACAAGAACCATCATCTTCGGTTGCGTCTGGGTTGTAATTTAGAGCATCGGGGTTGGTACAACCTGTTACAGGAACAATACATGAACCATCGTCCACATTTGCCGCAGGATTGTAGTTATCTGCTGCAGGGTTTGTACAACCTAGAACATCGTAGGTACATGAGCCGTCATTTGTATTCGCATCTGCATCGTAGTTATTTGCGTCTGGGTCAGTACAACCTAGGACTTTTGGGATACATGAACCATCATCCTGAGTAGCAGCTGGGTTGTAGTTGGTAGCGTCTGGGTCAGTACATCCGAGAACTACATCTGGATCGTATGTACATGAGCCGTCATCCTGAGTAGCGAGCGAGTTGTAGTTGTTTGCATCTGGGTCAGTACATCCGAGAACTGGATCTACAACAATAATTGAAGACGACTGAAGTGAACGGTCTTCATTTCCAGCATTCATGTGCAAACTAGCCCCTGGCCATTCTGAAGCACCGTTACCAGCACCAACATCTGACGTGGCAGCAAGATACCCTCCCCATAGCACATACGCAGTTGCTGCCGTCTTCTTTACAGTCAAGATAGTTTCTCTTTGACCTGCTCCACAAGTTCCTTGTGCCCCAACCTCTGTCACCGCCTCAATTGTTACATTAACACCCTGAACTGCTCCGCTTGTTGAAGTTATTGTGCCACCAGCAGTAGCTGCACGGTCTGTGTTAAAAGTTGCAAGATTAAGGAAACCTCTGATTGTTCCATTTGAGTAATCCCTACAAACAGATACAGTATAGCTTACGTTCTGCTGGATTTGGTTATGACTTAAATTAAGACGATACGGAACAACCTCACCTTCTGAATAATTTGAGTTACCATCGTTAAGGCTTCCACCTTGCCATGCGTTACTTACGTCACTCCACTGATCAAGAGTCGCCTGATTAGGAAGAGCCGCTGCAAACGCCTGCATTGGCATCATGCCCGCAATGAGCGAGAACAACGCTACGGCCGCGAGAATGCGAGCTGACGCGCGTTGTGTGAAAGAAAATGCGTTCATAATAAGTATTAGTAATTAAGTTCAATAAATTCTAAGTTTCTAACCCTAACACGTTACTTGGGCCTTTTTTCGGCTACAAGTCCCACGTATTAATGCTCTCAATATATACCCATTACGTATAATAACAATTCTTGACAGTTGGCAAGTTGTATTGTGAAAGGTGGGGATAGGAAATGGCCGGCGCG
>JBDLTL010000033.1:0-6504 GCA_039799085.1 Candidatus Parcubacteria bacterium
GCATCAAATGAATGCGTGGCAAAAACCTTCTCTACCACTTCTGTATCAGCGATATCAATTTCGTAGTACGTGATCTCTTTTTCAAACTCCTCCAACCGTGCTCGCTTGAGACTCGTGTCATAGTAATCATTCACGTTATCGATAGAGACAATGCTGTGCCCTTCGCGGAGAAGTTGCTTAATGAGCGCACTTCCGATAAACCCTGCCCCACCTGTTACTAAGATTTTCATAACTATATTCTAACCAGCTCTTTCAATCCGTCCATAAGTGATACCGTGGCCTGAAACCCAATGAGGGACTTGGCGCAATCTGTTGTCGTCACGCTCCGTACAATATCTCCCATTCGTGACTCTTTATACTCTCGCTTAATCGGTCGACCAACGACCTCTTCTAAACTTTCTACCAACTGATTGAGTGTCGTTTCCTGTCCTGAGCCGATGTTGCAGACGCCAGTGGCGCTACTCATAAGAGCAAGGAAATTGGCGCGCGCCACATCAGAGACAGAAACGAAGTCGCGACTGGCAGAGCCGTCACCGTAGATACACACGCCCTCCCCGGCGCGCGCTCGCGTTGTAAATAGTGAAATCACTCCACTGTATGGCGAATCTGCTTTTTGGCGAGTGCCGTAGACATTGAAGTACCGGAGTCCAAGAAGAGACTGTCCGTACAGCTTGGTATACAAAACTGCATACTCATCATTCATGTACTTATGAAGTCCATACGGTGACAGTGGTGAACATACAGTAGCTTCGCTAATGACAGCGTCACTTGCCCCGTACACTGCAGCGGACGATGCATACACCACCCGCTCCACACCCTGACTACGTGTTGCTTCAAAGACATTGAGTGTTCCGGTCACATTTACCTCATGGGATGAGCGAGGATTCGCAATTGTTTCTTGTACTGAAACAATAGCCGCAAGATGGAGCGCGTGCGTATGTCCGGCCAAACTTTTTGTGAGCAGTTCATAATCCAAAATATCTCCCGATACGTATGTAATAAGACCTTCAAGGTGATGGAGGTTTTCTGCCTCCTCCCAGGTCTTTATGTCATACACAGTAACAGAGTGTCCGTCAGCTAATGCTCTATCGACAGTATGTGAACCGATAAATCCCGCTCCTCCAGTAATAAAAATGTGTGCCATATCCCTTACTACAACAACACCAAATCCTTCTAGGTTCCGGTGCGCATGATAATGGTTGCCACTGTCTTGAGCGCAATCTGCATATCAAGCAAGAGTGAACGACGCTCAAGGTAAAAGAGATCGTATGAGAGCTTCACCTTCGTGCGCTCAACATCAATTCCACCACGCGGAACATCGAAGTTGTTTATTTGTGCCCACCCTGAGAGCCCGGGCTTCAAGAAATGTCTCGCGTTGTAGTACGACACTTCTTTGGCATACACTTCAGCGAGCGCTGGCATTTCTGGACGTGGTCCAATAAATGACAAATCGCCCTTAAGAACATTAATAAGCTGAGGCAACTCATCGATGCGAGTCTTGCGCAAGAAGAGGCCGACCTTTGTATCTACGAGCTCGCTCTTGAGCGCACTCATTCCCTTATCAGCTCCGTTCTTTGTCCGCAATTTATAAATAGTAATTGGTGCGTTGTACTGTCCTACTCTGGTGGTGGTGTAAAAGAGTGCGCCTTTGTCTTCAAGCTTGATAGCTAACGCGACAAAGGGAAAGAGTAGCGCCGCTGGAACAAGCAGCCCAAGCGAACCAGCGATATCAATGAGTCGCTTTACCGCATTATAGATAGCACTCTTTGATTGAGAAATGTTTGAAATAAACCAATCGTATGTAATACAGGAGACAGGTACTCTATCAAACGTATCTTCATAGAGACGATTAAAATCAAGGAACGTAAAAGAGAAGTGGAGGAACGACAAATCAAACAGTGTCGGTAAGAAATTCCCCACCGCCTCCCCACGCGAGTCAGCGACAATCATTTCTACCTTTTCTTTTTCCATCAGCTTTATGAGTTTTGATTCAAAGTCGGGAGTGCTCTTGAGCGTTTGTGCATCAATGATACGGATAAAGTAGTAGTTGTATCTGTCGTTGTTGTTTATTTCGTCAGCAAGTTCAATGGCTTCTTCCCCATCAGCAATAAGGATGGCTTTGTGCTGCTGCTTGGGTGAGAGTCTCGGTACCGCAAACAGTCGCCACGAAGTGAGGAGGCCAATTGAGATGATGAGGTAGATGACGAGATTTGTCTTTGGCGTAATCCCAAACGGTAGTATGAAGAAGAGCACTGCCGCCATGACGACATTGATACTCTGCGCATACAAGATGCGACTAAGCATCAGTCGCTTCAGAAGGTTGGTGTGCTTGTCGTAAAGGCCGAGAATAAAGAACACCACCAGCCACACTGCTGACAAGGTGAGAAATGGAGAAAGGTGATCCTCGAGACGTTCTGCGCTCGGTATCTCAAAGTACCGTAACGAAAGCGTCAACCAAAGAGCCACATTGAAAACGACGATATCGCCAACAATTAAAACAAAAAGTTCTCGTGTTCGTTCTCCCATGTCTGTCAAACTATATAACGAAATCAATCGTACAGAAGTTCTACTAGTTAGCAAGGATTCTACCCCACTAGACTAACGATAAAACTATCAGTATGCTACGACTAATGTCACAAAAAGCCCCAAAAGTAGTCTTTTTAATAACCAAAAGCAATTTTGGTGGGGCTCAGAAATACGTCTATGAACTAGCCTTGGAGACAAAGCGACACGACGTCGACGTGAGTGTTGCCTGTGGTGGCACAGGAGACAAAGAGGCAAAACTCGGACTTCTGGCTACCAAGCTCCAATCGGCCGGAATTACTGTGCATCCCATCGCTCACTTTATGCGCGACATGTCAGCAAAAAATGACCTCTTGGCTTTTTTTGAAATATACAAACTCTTGCATCGTGAGCGCCCTGACGTTCTCCATGTCACAAGCTCTAAGGCTGGAGGTGTTGGTGCGCTCGCGGGACGCCTTTTAGGCGTCCCGCGAATAATCTTCACCTCACACGGACTCACTGTCGACGAGACCTGGCGACCGCGCTGGCAGCGAGTGCTCATCTATCTTGCCACCTGGGGCACTCTTGCTCTCTGTCATGCCTCAATCATGATTTCAAAAGAAACCTACCATCGCGCCCGCACCATGCCCGGCATGAAGGATAAGGTACACTTTATCAAAAACGGCGTGACGCCGATTGATTTCCTTACGAAAGACGAAGCCCAAAAAGCACTTCACCTTACCATCCCAACCGGCCACACAGTCATCGGCGGCATCGGCGAACTTCACCCTAACAAAAACTGGGAAGCGGCTATAAATATGGTAGCCACCCTCCCCCCGACAACACACCTCGCCATTATCGGTGAAGGTGAGGAATTTGCACGACTACGACACCAAATCGACGCTCTCAAGATGACTGACCGTATCCATCTCCTTGGGTACGTCGTTGATGCCGCAAAATACCTCAAAGCGTTTGATATCTTTATCCTTCCTTCCAAGAAAGAAGGACTTCCGTATGTACTGCTCGAAGCTGGCCTAGCTAGTCTTCCCGTTATTGCAAGCGACCTGCCTGGCAACCGCGACATTATTAACTCTGGCGAAGAAGGTTTCTTGATTGCACCAGAACCAACCTTGCTTGCTACTTCCACCCAGATGCTTTTGCGAGACGAGGGCATGCGACGCCGACTTGGGGCGGCTCTAGAACAAAAGGTAACACAAGAATTTTCTATCAAGACTATGACCAACAAAACCTTCACCCTCTACTCCAAAAGCCCCTTGGCTTCATAGCGGACCGTTGTATAGCGACTCATACCCATTACCATTCCGACGGCAATCAACTCTGTGATAAGGTGGGAGCCACCGTAACTCAAAAACGGAATGGTCGTACCCGTAACTGGCAAAAGACCAATATTCATACCAATATGTACAAAGAAGTGAGCCACAAAAAGAATCGCTACTCCTGAGGCGAAAAGGCGCTCAAAGTTTGTCGCGCCGTGATTGGCATGATGCAAAAGACGCCACACCACCACCGCAAAGAAGACGAACAACATCATCACTCCAAAGAAACCCCACTCTTCTGAGAAGGCGGCGAAAATGAAGTCGGTCTCGTACTCAGGGAGAAAGAGGAGCTTCGACTGAGTACCGTACCCAACCCCCTTCCCCAGAAGCCCTCCGGAACCAATAGCAACGGTTGATTGATACGCGTTGTACCCTGCACCCTGGATATCAGCGAGCGGGTTGAGGAAAGTCAAAATACGTTCTTTTTGGTAATCAAAAAATACAAACTGCCACATCGCGCCAAATGCAATGGTGCCAATAAGAAATACCGTTGCAAGATGCCGAACCTTAATACCAGAGACGAGCACCATCCCCAGCCACACAAAAAAGAGAATTGCTGCGGACCCGAAGTCAGGCTGAATAAATACCAGCCCAAAAATAAAAAAGGCATAGATACCAGAAATAATGATGTGCTTGAAGTCACCAATCTGTTCATGACGTTTGGCGAAGTATTTTGCTAGCACCAAGATAAGCACAAGCTTCGCTGGGTCTGCAGGCTGCAAAGAGAAAAAGCCGAAGTCAAAACGACTCTGCGCACCAAGCGTAATCTCCCCCACCACCAAGACGAGCATAAGAAGCGCAACCGTTGCGAGAAAGAAGTAGAAGATAATGTTCCCCGACCGAAAAAACCGATAGTCAGGAATCATCGCCAAAAGCATCGCAAAGATGGCCGCGCTAATCCAAATGAATTGACGTTCGAAGTAGGCGTTGTCACCAGCGTGTGAGTACATAGTCACAAGCCCCATCAGCATGAGCCCAAGCACGGGTAAAAACAGAACTGCATCGAAGCCAGAGAAAAGCGTCCTGAGGAGATTCTTCATGTAAGTATTGTACGAAACCAGGTGGAAAAGTGGTACTAGCGACACCTATCGAAGTGGGGCGAAGTTTGTCTTGGTCTTGGCGATAACATCAATACGTGTTGTACCAGACTCACACAGTGAACTCGTGATGGTGCTGTAAATCGAATCGAGATCAGCTGTCGTCGGCGCGTAAAAAGCTGTCTCTTCTGACGAGGCGATTTCCTTGATGAAATCAAGATTCACCCCCTTCCCGAGCCCAATGGCATACACCTCAATAGCGTCAGCAGTAAGCTGCTCCGCTGCCATCTTTGCTTGAGCAACCACATTAGTGGTATCGCCCTTTGCGGTGGGCATACCATCAGTCAAAATAACCACTACCCGACGAGCGTCTTTATTGTGCCGCTCTGAATTGAGTTCATTTTGAGCCATCACAAGCGCTGCGCCAGTATTGGTGTAGCCTGTTTCTTCGACAGGATTAATCGACAGTGCTCCAACAGTGGCAGCAGTTGTATCATGCGAGCCCGTCAGTTGCACATTAGTATAGGCACTAGTTGCAAACGTAACGATTGAAGCCTGATCTCCCTTCTTTAGGTTCTGAACAAAAAGTTTTGCAGCTGCAAGTGCATCGGTTACTGGCTGTGGTGGCGTACTTCCATCATTATTCATACTTCCTGAAAGGTCGATAGCCACCGCAACATCAGTTGGAATGATACAGCTTCGTACTGTCTTGGTGAGTGGATTCGGCCAGGTGAAGACGATGTTCTTACTGGTACGTGCAGTAAGAGCATCAACAAATGTCTGGGATGCAGTTACTGGCTCGCCCTGATCATTGAAAAGTGTCGCGACCACTTCTATCTGGCCAGCATCAGACACCGCAGTATTTTCAAGCTTTGCTTCCAATCGCGGCTTCTCGTCGGCACCAGTGAGAATGATGTTGCTAGTCATGAACTGTTCCCGTCCAGCAGAAGCCGGAATCCACATATCCGCCGCTCTTAAAGTAAGTCTCGTACTGGTGACTTTTCGACTACCTGTGGTGAAAATTCTCCCTTCAAAGATTGGATACACGCTATCAGGCGGGAGAATTGTCTTTCCTTCCCTTGTAGCTATTACTTCGTTACCATCAAGGAGCTCAAATGTATATGAGAGCTCTGGCGTTGATGCAATTTGATTGGCATTTTCGACATACGCCACAGCATTGTACTGACCAGGCACAATTTCAAAACTCTCAGCCCAAGTAATCCTTGGTGGAATCACTTCCGCTGCACAAATACGCACACAGCCTCCACCACAGTCGACACCTGTCTCGTAACGATTCATTACTCCATCAAAACAATTCCCGGGAGAATAGAAAAATCCGAGATACACGAGACCAGATACCATACTAGAAAATAGCAAAAATCCTGTACCATACTGCACTCTTCGCCAAAAAGCCCATGGGCGCTTCTTACTCATCACATCATTGTATCAAACAAAACAACCACGACTCTCTCAAGTCATGGTTGTATGTCGAAAACTTTTTCTAAATCTCCTCCACCTCCCCCACACTCTCAACGGTCACACTCTTCGTCCAGGTGTTAGCAGGGACGAGCAGGTCGACACAGCGCATGGTGTACTCACTCTTAGCAGTAATAGGATCGGTTTGGTCA
>JBDLTL010000034.1:0-6093 GCA_039799085.1 Candidatus Parcubacteria bacterium
AGCGCCAGCTTTTTAAGACCTATGTACGTGGAGTAATTCACGGACCAATGGGCACGAACCGCGCCATTTATGTGTGCGAGCTTGTGCTCGCGTCCATAATGGCGCGGTTTGTCGTATGGGTCTAAGATTTTCAATCTTGCTAAAAAGCTTATTTATCAATTAGGTTCATACGAAATGAAATTCATTCTCGGAACAAAGACAGGCATGACTCAGGTCTTCAATGACGCAGGTGTCTGTCAGGCAGCAACTGTCCTTAAGGTAACTCCTGCGACTGTGTCACAGGTACGTACTGTAGAAAAGGATGGTTACGCTGCTGTGCAGGTTGCTTCTGGTACTCAGAAGGAAACCCGTGTAGCAAAGGCGCAAAAGGCACACTTCGGTGGTGCTATCGCCGTAGCAAAAGAATTCCGACCACGTGCGGGCGAAGAAGCGCAGATTGCTGGACTTGAAAAAGGTTCAACTATCTCTGTTGCATCTTTCACTCCAGGTGACAACATTACTGTGACAGCTGTATCGAAAGGTAAGGGCTTCCAGGGTGTAGTAAAGCGACATGGCTTCAAGGGAGGTCGTCGTTCACACGGTCAGAAGCACTCAGAACGTGAACCAGGATCTATCGGTATTGGTGGAATCGGACGCGTTCTCAAGGGTACCCGCATGGGTGGCCGCATGGGTGGTGATGTTATCACTGTCAAAAATCTTACTGTTCTCCAAGTTAACGAAAAGGAAAACCTCCTCGTCGTAGCTGGTGCAGTCCCAGGTCGAAAAGGAACATTAGTCGAAGTTTACGGCGCATAAGCGAAATACTATGAATGCAAAAGTATATTCTAAAGAAGGAAAGGAAACAGGAAATGTTACCCTTCCAGAATCAGTGTTCGGCGTAGCGTGGAATGCAGATTTGGTACACGAAGTGGTACTTGGTATGAAGGCCAATGCCCGTGGTATCAGTTCTGCTCACACCAAGGGTCGTGGCGAAGTTTCTGGTGGTGGTAAAAAGCCATGGAAGCAGAAGGGAACTGGACGCGCTCGACATGGTTCTACTCGTTCACCTATCTGGGTAGGTGGTGGAGTCTCACATGGTCCACGCAACGAGAAAGACTACTCAGTCAAGATCAACAAGAAGGTACGCGCCAAGGCTCTTGCAGCGGTACTTACCAAAAAGCTTGCTGATAACGAAATCATCTTTGTTGATTCACTCAAGATGGGTGAACCAAAGGCAAAAGAAGCAAAGGCAGTTATCGTGGCTGTTGCAAAGGGTTCAGGAAACGACACTCTCGCAACTAAGCGAAAGAACGCGGCACTCGTGGTGCTTGCTTCACGTGATCTTGCAACAGAAAAGAGTTTCCGAAATTTCGGTAACTACGAAGTTGTAATGGCTAAGGACATCAACCCTGTTGATCTTCTCACTTACAAGTACGTTGTTATGGCAGACGCTGCTGCTTCAGTAGAAGTACTCGAAAAGCGCACTGCTACAACAGCACCTAAGTCAAAGTAATATGGCTCTCTTTGGAAAAAAGAAAGAAGCAAAGAAAGAGGCCGCTTCGACTGTATCTACATCAGCGCCAGCAATGGCAACTGATCGTAACCTCCACGGAGTACTCCTCAAACCTCACTTCACTGAAAAGTCAGTGAGTATGGGAGACGCAAACGTATACACTTTTGAGGTGAAGCGTGACGCGACAAAGTACGAGGTTCGTGATGCGGTAAAGGCACTCTTTAACGTGACGCCGGTGAAGGTAAACACCGTCAACAAACTTCCAGCACATCGTACAAAAGGTTCTACCAACCGTACCGTTAAGGTGCCAGGTATGAAGAAGGCGTACGTGTATCTTAAAAAAGGTGACACCATTAATCTCGTCTAATCAGTATGAAACAATACAAACCTACTTCTGCTGGACGACGTGATGGTTCAGTAATTGAATATAAGAAGAAGCTCACAAGTACACAGAGTAATCCGCTTAAGTCTTTGACTAAGGGTCGCCGCAGTACTGGTGGACGAAACAATCAAGGTCGCACAACCATGCACTACATTGGTGGTGGTAATAAGCGAACATACCGTCAGATTGACTTCATGTACACCAAGAAGGATATTCCAGCTAAGGTAGAAACTATTGAGTACGATCCATTCCGCTCAGGATTCATCGCGCTCGTGTGTTACAAGGATGGTGAGCGAAAGTACATCCTCGCTCCACAGCAGCTCAAGCAGGGTGATGAGGTTGTAACCTCAGAGACAGCTCGTCCAACTGTTGGAAACCGTCTTCCGCTTCGTGCTATCCCTGTTGGTACCTTCGTGTACAACGTAGAGCTCAAGCCAGAGAACGGTGCGAAGCTCGGTCGTTCTGCTGGTAGCCATATCGAAGTGGTTGCTCAGGATGCTAAGCATACTACGCTCAAGATGCCATCAACTGAGCTCCGCAAGGTGCCAAACAGTGGTTGGGCCTCAATCGGTTCAGTATCAAATGAAGAGCATCGCCTCGTGTCTATTGGTAAGGCAGGACGCGCACGTCACATGGGACTTCGTCCGAAGACTCGTGGTACTGCGAAGAACGCTGTAGACCACCCACACGGAGGAGGTGAAGGACGTAGTCCTCGAGGTCACCGCCGAAGTCGTACCAAGCAGGGACGACCAACCGGTAAGGGGCAAAAGACTCGTTCACCAAAGAAGTACTCAAACAAGCTCATCGTAGCTCGCCGCAAACCGGGCAAGTTGATGAGAAGTGGAAAGTAAAAGATGTATCAAAAGGGCGCCGGCTTTGCCGGCGCCCTTTTGTGTATAAATATGTTCATAACTCCGTTCATAACTTTCATTGTGACCCCCTCTATATATTGCTTTAATAGAGCTACATGAGGAGGAAACTCGCACTAGCGACGGCTTTATTTTTTGTGAGTGTTTTCGTTGGCTCTTTAGTGCCGACGCCTCCAGTTGCTGTTGATACACAGACGTATCGCCTGACACAGCTTCAAGATGCAAGGCCATACCTAGAGACAGTTTCACCAAATCAGCTTTTGAGCGCAGGGGCTCAAGTATCTGTTTCAGAGGCGGATATTAACGCCCGCTTTACCGGCATGCTCCTTCACCTCAAATGGTTGATTGCTCGAGAAAAATCAGCTGGTGGTGTCGACAAAACTCTTTTTGATAAGCAGGTGGAGTCCATATTGGACGATATCAATGAAAGCAACGATGACGATGACAATGATGACCTCGATGAGATTCTTGATGGTGGTACTTTCGACAACTCTGTTCTTACGAACCCTGTCTTTAGTGGCCCGATTGCTTCCAACATGGCGCTTGGTCCTCGCTATGTTTCTGGTGATGGAGACGACGAAGGTATTCTTGTCGATAGCGACGGTAACGTACAGTTTTCAAATGGACTCCTCGATACCTCTGGTGATGTGGGGACGAGCGGATATATCCTTCTCTCGACGGGAGCGGGTACCAACTGGGTAGCGACATCATCGCTTGGACTGACCGCAAGCGCGACACCACTCACGAACGACGATGTGACGCCGGATTTTGTTGCATCAGCAGGTCAGACAGATGAATACTGTCTTACCTACGAAGCAACTGGCAGTACGTGGGAATGGCAGACATGCGGTTCAGGTGGAGGATTTGCTACTTCAAGTATCGATACTTCTGCTGAACTCGCAGCTATAGTTGGGGACGAAACAGGTAGTGGGGCACTTGTCTTTGCCGGTTCGCCGACGCTCACCGGCACCCTTACCGCAACATCAGCAAACTTCAGCGGTAATGTCGGTATCGGTACCACCACTCCCAATCAAATACTCACCGTTCAAGGCAACATCAACCTCAGTGCAACCGCGGGAGCAATCTATTTCGATGACACCAAGTACCTCTACGCATCCTCAACAAATGACTCTATTGTGTTTGGAGAGGAAGCGGGTGCTTTATTTGGAGCAACATCTTTCAGAAACATCGCTTTAGGTCAGAATGCTATGTATGGAAATGTTGCCGGCGATGACAATGTCGCTATTGGTGCTAGTGCATTATTTGGAAACGAAACAGGGAGCACCAACGTCGCAATCGGTTCAGATGCTTTAGAGCAAAACTGGACAGGGTCTCGAAATATTGCTGTCGGCGGTGGTGCCGCAGCTTGGAACTGGAACGCGTCAAGTAATATCGCTATCGGATATCAAGCCCTCTTGTTCAATGAGTCAGGAAGTTACAACGTAGCGGTTGGAGAAGGAGCACTTAGCTTTGATACCGCAACTAGCAACGTGGCTGTGGGGTACCAAGCTGGCTCTAGTATTTTTGGTGGAAACAATAATATTTTCCTCGGTTACAGAGCAGCAAATAATGTCACTTCTGGAGCCAACAACATAGTCATTGGATATGATGTCGATGGTATTTCTGCTACCGCGTCTAATCGTCTCAACATCGGTAACCTTATCTTCGGTACCGGCCTTGATGGTACTGGTACTACGCTCGCGACAGGTAATGTCGGTATTGGCACCACATCACCAAATGCTAAACTCACCGTCCATGGCAGTATTAACATCAGTGATACAACAGCAGGAATTCAGTTCAGCGGCACCCGTTACGTCCATGCATCGACCACCAATGACTCTGTCGCTATTGGAGAATTTGCTGGCTCTTCGTTTACTTCCAATACCACGTACAACCTCGCTTTCGGGTATGAAGCAGGTCGTCAGATGAGCAACACCAATGCCGACTACATGATAATGATTGGTTACCAGGCGGGGTATCAAAACACTGGTGACCACACAAGCATTGTTGGCTTTGGAGCTGGCTACCAAAACAGCGGTGACTACACAACTATCGCTGGACCATCAGCTGGTCTTGCCAACTCCGGAGATTACAACACGCTCTTTGGTGCGTTTGCTGGACGCAACAACACCGGCGGTTTCAACAACTTCATTGGACATAGTGTTGGATTCCAAAACACTGGTAACTACAACAACGTCGTCGGGTACTACGCCGGATACAACAACTCAGGTAGCTACAACGACTTCATGGGATACCAAGCTGGTCGCTACTTACTTTCAAGTAGTTCTGTCGCAATTGGTGGGGAAGCTCTCTACGGCTCACACGCCACCAACTTCTACGCTGCCAACAACGTCGCTATTGGTTACCGCGCTGGATACACAGCAGACGATGGAGCAGCAAACAACATCCTTATCGGATACCAAGTTGCCGACAATATCACCACCGGAAACAACAACATTATTATCGGGTTCGATATTAATGCTATATCCGCCACCGCAGACAATCGTCTCAACATCGGCAATCTCATTTTTGGAACCGGACTTGATGGGACTGGTTCTACACTCGCAAGTGGGAATATTGGTATCGGCACTACTACACCAGCCCAGAAGCTTCAGGTGGCGGGAAATATTCGCGTCGGAACCTCTGGCTCAAATGGTTGTCTTGAAAACTTTGGGGGTGGTGTTATCGGGGGAACGTGTAGTTCAGATGAACAGCTAAAGGACAGCATCGAACCAATTGCCCGCGAGGGACGAAGTTACATTGAGAGTATCGCAGCCCTTACCGCCGTCTCATACAACTGGAATCAAAACGCTGCTGAGATGTACAGTAAGGATAAAGATATGACGAACATCGGTCTTATCGCTCAAGATGTTGAAGCACAATTCCCGGAATTGGTTTCACTCAATGATGATGGATATCGTCAGATTGATTTTACTTCTCTCCAGTTCTACGTCATCGAAGCACTCAAGGAGCTCTGGGCGAAAGTGCAGGGGCATGACGAGCGCCTCGAAGATCTTGAGAGAGAAAATGATTATCTCAAAGAGCGAATAGAAACTATCGAAGACGAACTCAATATCGAGCCAGCTCCCGCTCCAATACCACCACCAGAACCAATTCAGGAAATCAGCGAGCCAGCAGTTGATGAAAATGGTGTGACTGAAGAAAGTCCAAAGAGTAGTGAAGAGGCGAATCCAGTAATCGAACCCGAAGCACCAGAACCAACCTACGTTCTCGTACCGGCTGTTGCGCCAGAAGAGATTCCTCCTTCAGGAGAGTAGAATGGAAAAGCGTCGCGGCGGGCCAGGGGCCCCGCGCCCCGTTTTTGGGTTTAAAAAAAAAATTTTTTAAAA
>JBDLTL010000035.1:0-5978 GCA_039799085.1 Candidatus Parcubacteria bacterium
CTGCCGTTCATGCCGGCTACTTGCTTGCGGTCAATCCAGAACACGTCACTGATGCGTCGGCGTTTTGTGAACAAATCAGAAGCTACATCAAGATAGAGCGTGACCTTTGTGTCGAGCGTGCGTCACTTGCGAATCGTACGTACGTAGAGTTAGAGGAAAGACTCACTAACGAACAAGCTGCTGAAATTGAAGGTATGCATATAGATGGTGCACTCTTATATAGAAATCAATGGCGTTACTATCCAGGAGGTACCGTAGCTGCTCGTTCGATTGGCTTTGTGGGGTATACCGATAAAGACGGCAGTGAGCTTCGCGGAAAATTTGGTCTTGAGCGACAGTACGATGATGTGTTGTTCCGCAAGCGTGAAGTCATGTCGGTAAATTTCTTTGCTGAACTTTTTAGTAATGTTGGAGAGTTTGTTGATGGTGGGGAACAGAAGCGTAGTGGTGATGTCGTGACGACACTTGAGCCAGCAGTATCAAGACTGCTAGATACTGTTCTCATGAAGACGAATGAACAGTACGGGAGCAAAATGACCGGAGCGATTATTATGGACCCAAACACGGGGGCTATCTATGCGATGAATGCAGTTCCGACGTTTGACCTCAACACTCGTGAACATGCAACCATTGAACAATTTAAAAACCCTCTCGTAGAGGATGTCTACGAAATGGGTTCTATCATCAAGCCTCTCACCGTGGCGGCTGGTCTTGACTCAGGGGCTGTCACCAGAGGAACGACCTACTTTGACCCAGGGTGCATCGACTTGAACACCTATACAATCTGTAACTTTGATAAGAAGGGTCGCGGAACCGTTCCGATGCAGGAAGTTCTTAATCAGTCGCTTAACACGGGTGTAGCGTTTATCGTCGATCGTATGGGTAAGGAACGGTTCCGCGATTACTTCCACAACTACGGTCTTGGAGAGAATACAGGAATCGATCTGCCGAGCGAAACTCATGGTCTCGTTGAAAACCTCAAATCACCTCGAGATGTCGAGTATGCCACAGCGTCTTTTGGACAAGGAATCGCACTCACACCGATAGCTACCATCCGTGCGCTCGCGACTCTTGCCAATGGCGGCAAGCTTGTTACACCACACCTGGCGGAACGAATTGAATATGACGATGGTACCGTAGAAAAAATTTCGTACGGAGAGCCAAAGCAGGTACTCAAGGAAGAAACGAGTGAAGAAATCTCTCGAATGCTTAGCACTGTTGTCGACGACGCGCTTCGTGGTGGTGACGTGGCGTTGCCACACCACTCAATCGGTGCCAAGACGGGAACTGCTCAGATTGCTGACCCAGAAAATGGTGGCTACTATGAGGACAAGTACCTCCACTCTTTCTTTGGCTATTTCCCAGCCTATGAACCACGCTTTATTGTCTTTATGTACACGGTTGAGCCAAAAGGTGTGCGATACGCATCTGAGACGCTCACGGATCCATTTATGGAAATCGCTCGCTTCATGATTAATTACTACTCAATCCCACCTGACCGATAAACCTATGAATCCTACCAAAATCGTGGCCTACTACGTGAATTTTGAACTCTCATATGGAGAGGTGGTAAAATTATTCGTACTGTTTATTCGCTAGTCTTTTACCCATGAAAGCATTTTGTAAGTCTATTGTTGTAGCTATTTTGAGTTTTGAAGCAAAGTGGTTGCTTTCACGCCACAAGCCAACCATTATTAGCGTTACTGGTAATGTAGGCAAGACTACTACCAAAGACGCTGTATACGCAGCCATAAAAAATTCAGTCTCTGCTCGCAAGAGTGAGAAGAGCTTCAATTCAGAAATTGGCGTACCGATTACCGTACTTGGACTTCACAATGCTTGGGGCAATCCGCTTCTTTGGATTAAAAATATCATCGACGGATTCTTTATTGCGTTCTTTTCTAAGTCATACCCAGCAGTGCTCGTACTTGAGATGGGTATCGATAGACCAGGTGACATGGAGCGCCTTACGAAGTGGATTAAACCAGATGTTGTTGTCTTGACTCGTCTTCCGTCAGTCCCGGTCCATGTCGAATACTTCAATACCCCAGAAGCAGTCATTGAAGAAAAGATGAAGTTAGTCTCTGCACTCAAGCCCGGTGGTATCTTTATATACAACCACGACGATGAAATCATTCAGTCACAGCTAGGGAGCGTACTTCAGCGTGCACTAGGGTTTAGTCAGTACCTTCCATCTGAATACATGTGCAAGAACGACCGCGTTATGTACCGTGATGATGTGGCGGTTGGGATTGAGTTTGATATTTCGCATGCAGGAGAATCACACTCAGTATCGCTTGAGGGTACTGTCGGTACGCATCACGCATACTCGTGTGCAGCTGCCGCAGCTGTCGCTGATGTTCTTGGTGTGTCGCTTGAGGCAGCTACTACCTCACTTGGTGAACTGCGAACTCCAAACGGTCGCTCTCGCTTAATCCAGGGTATTAAGTCAACAACGATTATCGATGATACGTACAATGCCTCACCGACGGCATGTGAGCAGGCGCTTGAGACGCTTAAAGAAATTAGACACCCACGACGAAGAATCGCAGTGCTTGGCGATATGCTTGAGCTCGGACGTTACTCCTCTCAAGCTCATGAACATATAGGAGCTCTGGTGCCAGCTGCGGCAGATATCCTCGTCACTGTCGGTGTGCGAGCTCGCAAGTTTGCGGAAGGAGCGCTCGACGCAGGTATGCAAGAAGAAAACATTCTTCAGTATGACGATAGTGAACAGGCAGGAAGAGAGTTGCAGGCCTTTATTCAGCCAGGCGATGTCATTCTGGTGAAAGCATCACAAGGTATTCGCGCTGAACGAATAGTAGAGGAATTAATGGCACATCCTGAATCAGCCTCCGAACTCCTAGTTCGACAGGATGATGAGTGGACTAAGCGTCGATAATGTATGTTAGATATTGGAACAAAGGCACCGGGGTTTTCTCTAAAAGATGAAACTGGTATCGTACGAACTCTTGAAGAGTATATAGGAAAGAAAGTCTTGCTATATTTTTATCCCAAAGACGACACACCTGGCTGTACTAAGGAGGCATGCATGATTGCTGATGTGTATGCGGATTTTGAAAGGAAAGGGATTGCTGTACTTGGCGTCAGTAAGGACTCACCGCGTTCACATACGAAGTTCAAAGAAAAGTACAAGTTGCCGTTCACACTGCTCTCTGACGAAAAAGGTGACTGTATCGAAGCGTACGGAGCTTGGCAGAATAAATCTATGTTCGGGCGTTCATTTATGGGTACCGCAAGAGTCTCATACGTAATAGATGAAACTGGTGTGGTAGAAAAGGTCTATAAAGAAGTAGACCCAGCGACGCATGCGTTGCAGATTTTGAGGGAGGTGGAGTAGCAAAAGGCCCGGTCGCAAAGCGACCGGGCCTTTTGCTACTAATCTACATGCTCTGTCTCGTCGTGCTCACCGTGACCAAACTGTTCATGCGTCCAGGTAATCATAGCGGTCATGATTGAAAAGCCTAAGATGATAGCAATTGTCGGTCTATGAATACCTCCGTAGTGCTTGAGGTTGCCGTGAATGCGAGGGAGAAGGTCGCTCGCTGCAAGGAAGAGGAGATTGCCAGCTGCGAACGCGGTGAGTACCCAGACATACTCATGCGCTTGTTCTGCAATAAGTAGCGTAACGAGTGTTCCGACAATAATACTACTTGCTGAAATAAGGTTGCGGAGGGCTGCTTGTGTGCGTGTGTATCCAGCTCGGATAAGAACTCCAAATTCGACAATTTCCTGAGGGAGTTCGTGAAGCGCAAGACCAATCGCAGTCGCAACACCAACTGCTGGGTTAACCAAAAATGCACCGCCGAGAATAAAGCCGTCAGCGAGATTGTGAATACTGTCACCGATAAGGAGAAGCATTGCAGCGCCTTTGCGGTCACAGTCTGCATCTTCAAGATCGTGGTACTTCTTGTGCAAAATATTGGCGAAGATGTAAAAAGAAATAAAGCCAATCGCGACGACGATTCCGCCAAGCGTAGGGGCTGCTTCAAGTGATTCAGGGATAAGCTCGTAGAGCACAAGACTCATGAAGACACCCACCGCAACCGGCACGGCAAATCGTTCAGCCCCAACGAGTCGTTTGTCGTGTCCGAAGAGGAGTACACCAATAAGAGAACAGAGCGCTACAAGCAGTGAGGCAACAAAAGCTTCAAGTATCATATAGGTTTAATTTGTACCTTATTTTAGCACAGAAGACAAAGGCCCGGCTCGCGTAGCGAGCCGGGCCTTGGTCTAATATTGCTTCAACAGAATCCTCATGTCGATAATTTCTGCTGACTGTGTTTTTGCGATAGCTTCAGTAAGGGTCTGAATTTCGGTATGCTCCACCCTTTGCGCTACTTGTTGCGCCATCATGAGTGCTCCCATGTGGTGCATAATCATGTCCTCAAGGAAAGCCTTATCTAGTTCTTTGCCTGAGAGGGCAGTGAGGTCTCGCATCATGGGCTTGTACGAACCGTCGTCTTTGTAGTCTTCGCTGTACCAAATCTTGTACCACGACTTCATGTCTGCGATTTCTTTTTCCTGTGCCGTAATAATATCACTTGCGAGCTTCTTGGTTTCGTCAGTTTCGCCACGTGCTACTACTTGCTTAGCTGTATCAACTGCTTCTTGATGGTGGGGAATCATGCCAGCAAGGAACTCCTTTTCGGTAAGAATATTCATGTTGTGCATGCCGTGCATGTCTGAGCTAAAGGTCTCTCGTTCAGGGGCTTTATTCTTATCTTCGTAACGGTCGTTGTCCCAGTGACGACCCATCATGGAATCATAATACGTAGTTCGACTGATAGCGTAGCCACCGATTCCCCCTACGAGAAGGGCGATAACGGCAATCAGAATGGTTTTTTCTTTCATATACTTATTATATACGAAAATAATAGAGAAGTATTTCAAAATAAAAGGCCGCCTCGGACTCCGTCCGAGGCGGCCTTTTAACGGGCCTTAGACTACTTTCTCGACAATCATCATGTTGGTTGAACCAGCTGAACCAAAAGGGAATCCAGCTGCCAAAATGAAAGCATCACCAGCCTTTGCGAGACCGCGTTCGACTACTGCTTTGCGCGCAGCGTTTTGTGCTTCGGTGAGATTCTTTACACCCTTTATGAGGATGGGCTCACAGCCGTACACGACGAGCATTTTATTGAAAGTTTCTTTATTTGGAGTGAGGACCAAGATGGGTACTTGTGGGCGGTATCTAGCTACCATTCGTCCGGTGTGTCCGCTTTCACTAAGAGCGACGATTGCCTTTGCATTTGATGGGGCGATGTTTCGAGCAATTGAACGACTTACACCATCACAAATGGTACTTGGTTTGAAATCCCAGATGTCCTGCTGTTGGACGAAGTAAGGGTCATTCTCAATCTCGCGAGCTACTTGTGTCATCACTTCGATAGCGCGATCGGGGTGATTACCAATCGTGGTTTCGTCTGAAAGCATGATGGCGTCGGTTCCATCGAGGACGGCATTGGCAATGTCTGCGACTTCAGCTCGAGTAGGGACAGTCGCGATACGCATTGAGTCGAGCATCTGTGTAGCAGTAATAACAGGCTTACCTTTGCGGTTGGCAGTCTTGATAATGCGCTTTTGGAGGAGAGGTACTTTCTCTAGTGGCATTTCGATAGCAAGATCACCGCGAGCTACCATGATGACATCAGCTGCATCAACAATCTCTTCAAGATTTTCAATAGCAAACTTTGTTTCAATTTTTGCCACGATAGCAATTTTGCGATCTTTTGGAATCAGCTTTCGCAAGTCATTAATATCCTTAGCATTACGAACAAATGAGAGGGTAACAAAATCAAAATCTTGCTCAAGGCCCCACTTCAAGTCCTTCTTGTCCTTTGGGGTGAGTGAAGAGATGGATAGATCGGCATCGGGAATATTTACACCACGACGACCCTTGATAGTGCCGCCGGAAATAATCTTGGTGTGGATGTCACCACCGCTAATTTTTTCAA
>JBDLTL010000036.1:0-5772 GCA_039799085.1 Candidatus Parcubacteria bacterium
GACGACGAACTTTCTTCAATCGATGATGCAGGAGAACAGGGTGACGCAGAAGATTACATCGATGATGCTCGTAGTGATTTCTTCGACGCCGTTCGTTCGTACCTTGATGGTGATTATAGTGATGCTGAAGATTACCTTAGTGATGCGGAAGACAACGCTGATGAAGCCCTTGATATCGCTGGAGCTTCTTCAGAAGATGACGATGCGCAGGACTACATCGACGAAGTCGAAGATATGATTGATGACGCTGAAGATGAGATTGATCAGGCTGATGCTGATGGGGAGGCGACAAGCGAATCAGAGGATCTCCTTGATGAGGCAAAGGATGCACTTGATGATGCGCAAACAGCACTCGATGATGGCGATGCCGATGAGGCAAATGATCTCGCGGAAGAAGCAGAGGATCTTGTAAATGACGCACTCGATGCGATTGGAGATTCTTCAAGTGATAGTGATGATATTGAAGACATGATTGACGAGGCTCGAGACGATCTCGATGATGCGTGGGACACTGTCAACGAAGCAATTGACGATGGAGACGATGTCGGTGATGCTGAAGATCTCCTCAATGACGCTGAAGATGCGCTTGATGATGCTGAGGATGCGTTTGATGACGGTGAGGACGACGATGCAGAGGATTATGTTGATGAGGCTCTTGATCTCATCGACGAAGCACTCGACGAGTTTTAAGAAGTAGTGTAGACGCGAAGACGCCGGTGGAACCAAAGGGTTCCACCGGCGTTTTTCATCGTGCTGATGTAATTATGCGATCTTGAGCAGCTTCCGTACAGACTGTGCCAACAACTCATCGGCATCGGTGGCGTCCGAACGAATCAGCGTAGCGCCGAGTTCGACGATGCGGTCTGCCGCTGGCGCATCGAATTCTTGGCTGAAGACGATGGTCGGCGTCTTGTCTTCGACGATCTGCGCTTCTTCGAGCAGATACACAGCAGCCCGCGTTTCGCTCAGAAGACGATTGCCAAGGATGTAAAGATCGAAGGTTGCTCGTTCTTGCATTATTGCCGCTTCGAGCTGGTCTCCTTTGATGGTCACGTCAGCTTCGTCAGGCAGTGCTCCAAGTACTCGCTGCTTCCACGTGGCGCTGTATCCTACAAGCAAAATTTTCACGACTCGGTCTCCCTCTTTGAACAATTTCGTTCCGTAGGGTAGCACACTCGGTGTGATTGTTTCAACAGAGGATTAATTCTAAACGCTATTGCGTTGCTATACTTTAGGTATGGAATATATTGCACCATACATAGCGATGGTTGATCCGCTTACACTCACGTTCTTAAAGGCGCTCGGAGTCAGTTTACTCATCGGGTATGTGATGGGTGCTGAGCGTGAGTTTCGCGGTAAGGATGCTGGTATTAGTACCAACATGTTTGTGGTCAGTGGTGCGATGATTTTTACCTTTCTCTCAATGACCGTTGACCCAATGTCAGAATCTCGTATCGCAGCACAGATTGTTTCTGGCATAGGGTTTCTCGGAGCAGGTCTCATTTTGAAAGAAGGTACTGGAGTACGTAATCTCACCACAGCGGCGAGTATTTGGTATGCCGGAGCAGTCGGTATGCTTATTGGGTATGGGTACTTCGGTATTGCTATTGTCTCTGGTATTGCTGGCGTCGTAATCCCTCGGGTGCGACATATTCGAAGTCAACTTGAGACAGTAGAGCATATGGTAGAGGTAGTGGAAAAACCGAAGAAGAAATCTGTTCCAAAGAAGAAAAAATAGCATGTCTCGCAGGCCCACCGTTACCAAGAAGCAGTTGTCGCTCGTGAAGCGAGCGAAAAGCTTTTCTCATGCTGGTAGGGGTCTCTGGCTCTTTGTGCGGACGACACCAAACGCTTGGATTCATCTGCTCATTTTTGCGCTTGCTATTGGCCTTGGTTTTTATTTGCATATTACATTCACTGAGTGGCTTATTCTCATTTTGGTCGGAGCGTTTGTTTTAGCAGCAGAGGCCTTCAATACTGCTATTGAAATAGACATCGATCTCACCTCACCGGAATACCACCCGTACGCTAGGGATACCAAAGATGTTGCGGCTGGCGCTGTCTTGATTGCTGCTATGGCCGCATTTACTGCGGGAGCCTTAATATTTGGACGGTATCTTCTGTAGTATGCTGTACAAAATTCTCACGTACGCGCTTGTAATATTAACGGGCATGACTATGGCCGCATTTCTTGCGTACTATCTTTTAAATACCTTTGTGTATCCAGTGGCAAAGTCCAATATTCAGCATTTGGCCCCCGAAGCACCGTACTAAAAGTTCTCAACAGTTGGAACATTCCGTGCCCTAAATGGGTGTATCATTAAGGTGTATGGAACAGCAACTTCTGTACAGTGAAATAGAATTTGCCCGCGTAAAGTGGTATTTAGTTAGTAGCGGCCGCGATGGAACCATTGAAGATATTTTGAATGTTACCCGCGAGGGATATGTGAAAGCAGGTCAGATACAAGAGCGTCTGCACCAAGAGGGAATCGTTGACCTCTATGAAGTGAGAGAATTTGATGAATAGGAAAAGGCCGGCGCGATAGCGCCGGCCTTTTGAGTTATGCACACCGCATTGGCGGCTCATGACCCAGCCTTCCTTTTCGTAAACATTGGTTTCGGTATGAAAATAATTTCCAGTATACCTCTATGGCTTTGTTTGCTTCGGGGCGCGGTATGAAGCTGGGAGGATGAGTAAACGAAGAACAGATAAACATCGTGCTCACCAGGAAAAGAATTTTGATTCCCATAAAATCCTCCATGAGTATGTTGAGACGATGGTTAGAATATAGAGGTAAGCGGCACTGTTGTCAAAACGTAAATAAAAAAACGCAGTGACCTTCGGCCACTGCGTTTTTTTATTTGAATTAGTGCTTCGGCACAAACGTGAGTGCTTCACCTCGTTTAGTACCGCGACCAGTACGACCGATACGGTGTACATAATCATCAAAGGTATTCGGGAGGTCGTAGTTGATAACGTGAGTGACGTTATCTACGTGAATACCACGAGCTGCGACGTCGGTCGCTACAAGCACTCGAGCATTCCCGCTCTTGAAGGCGGCAAGTGAGCGCTGGCGTTGACCGTGGCTTTTGTTGCCGTGGATTGATTCAGCTTTGATGCCGTTTTTGTAGAGTTCTTGAGAGAGCTTCTCAACACTATGCTTCATTGAACCAAAAATGATAACTCGCTTGAGTTCTTCTTTTGAGAGAAGTGCAAGGAGGGTGTCGAATTTGTGTGCGTGTTCGTATGGCACCACGTCCTGAGCAATGCTCTTTGTCGTGTCGCTTTTCTTTACAGAGATTGTTTTTGGATTTCGCATGAAGTCATTCACAAGTCGCTCTGCTTCATCTGTCATAGTTGCTGAGAAGAAGAGGGTCTGACGATCGGCTGAGACACCAGCCAAAATCTTTCGCATGTCATGGATGAATCCCATATCGAGCATTCGGTCAGCTTCGTCGAGAACGACATTGGTGACGATGTTTGGTCGGAGTGCCTTTCGCTCAATGAGGTCGAGGACACGTCCCGGAGTACCAATGATGAAGTGATTGTGACGACGAAGTGCTCGGAGTTGTGGATTGATGTTTGTTCCACCAACGCAGGTTGTTGAGAACTGTTTCAAGTTTGCTCCGAACTTACGGAACTCAACTTCAATTTGAAGAGCGAGCTCACGAGTTGGGGTAAGGATAAGCGTCACCTGATTCTTCTCGCGCATCGTTTTGTCGATGAGAGGGAGGAGGAAAGCGGCTGTCTTTCCAGTACCTGTCTCAGCCAGACCAATTACATCTTTTCCTTCTAAAATGAGGGGAATGATTTGGTCCTGAATTGGAGATGGGTTCTCGATGCCAAGCTCAAGTACATTGTCAGCAATTTGCTTGTTAAGTTTGAAGTCTCGGAAGGTGTGTTTCGGTTCGTAGGCTACTTCAGGAGTAGTGCTAACAGGGGTCTTGTTGATGTACTGTGACGGGTCGAAGGTTGGTTGCTTGCGACCACGTCCGCCAGATGGACGACTGCCACCACTGCGAGCAGATGATGGACGACGGGTACCAAAACGACGACGGTCACCACCGCTTGCGTTACTACGATTAAAACTTGGTCGGTCACCTTGTGGACGTGGTCCACGAGAAAAACCAGAAGAAGGTCGGCGTCCTCCTGAAGGACGTCTAGAGTTGTTTGTATTCATTAGAAAAATTTAGTGGAGCAACAGGTGCTCCGGGGCGTGCAGGTTGATAATTCAGAAGGGAAGCCTGGGAAGGCAAACGTCTGCAGCTAATGGCCCCACACAAGTGACAAAAGCGTGCGAAGAAAATAACATATAATACGCCTCTAGTCAAATATGTATAAATCATGTACGATGCGCGGTATGAAAAAAGAAAAGACGAAAGCAGAAGTGGAGTACATCTTTGGAAAACATGCGGCCCGTGAGGTGCTTCGTGAGCGACCGGATGTTGTTGTGGAGGCGCATTTGGCGGCGGATTTTTCTGATGAGGCTCTGATTCGACTTCTCGACAAAAACAAAGCTGTGCGGGTAAAGATACTCAACGAGAAAAATCCGCCGCGGGGTGTCTCTTCAAACGCTGCTCATCAAGGTATTGTTCTTGGGATTGTTTCGTCTAAGCTCACTATTCCGTACAAGGAATTTAAGCAGACGCTTAAAATTGAGCCGGGCACAGCACTTCTGGTGCTTGGTGAAGTCCAAGATCCTCACAATGTCGGTGCGGTAATCCGCTCGGCCGCCGCTTTTGGTCTTGCTGGTGTGCTTATTCCTCCGCACAACCAAGCGCCTGTCACAGGTACGGTTGTGAAGGTTTCAGCTGGTATGGCTTTTCGGATTCCACTTGTATCGATTCCAAACGTGAACACAACTCTCCGCGACCTCCAAGAAATTGGTTTCTGGGTATATGGACTTGAAGGTGATGGAACCACCAAGACTACGACTGAAAAGTACGTAAAACCAACTGTTTTCGTGTTGGGCAATGAAGGCTCGGGTCTCCGTGAAAAAACCAAGGAATTATGTGATGAATTGCTCTCAATCCCAATCCATGCACGTTGTGAGTCACTCAATGCGGCTGCAGCTACCGCTATTGTGCTCTCTGGCTGGTCTGCCCAGCATCCTGAAGCTTTGTCCTAAAGGGACGGGTGGTGTACAATTCGATGGTTAGAAACCTCCTTTATGGGTGGCTTTTCGAAAGAGTTTTTTACCTAAATCATTTTTACTATGAACGAACAAGAGAAAAATACCGAAGATACCTCAACCCCGAATCCTGAATCTCAAGTAGAAACTACTACCACCGACGTTTCAGAGCCTGTGGCTGAAAACAAAGAAGAAGCAATGACAGAGACTGCGGCTCCAGCAGAAGAGGTAAAGGAAGTTGTAGCTGAAGCGACCACAGAAGCAAAAGCTGACGTAACAGCAACAAAAGCATCACCAGTTGCTATGGTGACAGCGTGTGTAGCAAAAGCAAAAAGTTGGGTGCTTGGACGCAAGTACACCATTTCAGCAGTCGTGCTCGTGCTCGTGGCACTCGTTGGACTTCTCTACATTATGGAAGAGCAGGGACGTGTTGAGACTGGTGTCTTCGATAAAGTTTCTAAGGTCTTTGGCGGACACACAGCGGTAGCTGTTGTGAACGGAGAGAAGATTACCCGTGGTGAACTTGATACGAGCGTGGCACAGATTGCAGCTGGTGCAGCTGCACAGGGAATGGATACAACTGATCCAGAACTCTCAGCGCAGATTCGTTCTCAGGCTGTCGATATGCTTGTAAACACCG
>JBDLTL010000037.1:0-5580 GCA_039799085.1 Candidatus Parcubacteria bacterium
CCTGACCCCGACCGCCTAGCTCGTGACCCCTACCTACAGCTATTTGTGATTGAGGAAATCGAAAAAGCAGGAAAGAAAGTTTTGTTCTGCACAATTGCCTCACCTGACCGTAACGATGAGGACCAGCTAATGATGTTCGAATTGCGAGGAATGTTATCCAAGTATGAAAAGGTGAGAATTAACTCACGGTTTCGAAGCGGCAAACTGCGTAAGGCCAAGAAGCATGTGATGCTATCGGAAGCACCTTATGGATACATTCTTGTGAAGCGGTTTGAAGACCCAATTACAAAAATAAGAACAGAGACGCACATTATCATTAATGAGGTGGAGGCCAAGGTAATTAAATTAATCTTCACTTGGTACGTGCATAACAAGTTATCAATGCGTCAAATCGCACTGAAGCTAAAAGAAATTGGAGCAGTCCCTCGTAATAATGTAAACGGTGACTGGAATACGAGCACCATTGGAAATATTCTAAAGAACCCAACATACATAGGGGATGCATATTATCGTCGGACACAAGCAATTTTACCTAAGAAGCCAATTCGCAAGCTACAGATGAAGCGTCGTCGAGATAAGAAGACTAGTCGAACCATGCGACCCACAGAACAGTGGATGAAAGTCACTGTACCAGCAATTCTTGATAGTGATGATGATAAAAAACTATTCTATCAGGCACAGGAACAGCGTGAGAAGAATTCACAGATGTGCTCTCGAAATCGCAAAAATGACTACCTCATGGGTGGGAAGATTTACTGTACATGTGGAGCTGCACGTACAGGCGAAGGACCACAAGGAGGGAAGTACCTTTACTATCGATGCGGCGCACGCCATAACAACCAATCAACCGCCAACCGAAAGTGCGAGCTTCAGGCTGTAAACGCCAGAATCGCTGATGATGCAGTCTGGAACTCAGTTATTCAGATGGTTACTACTCAATCATTCCTCCGTAAACAATTAGAGTTGTTCTACAAAAAGAAGTCTGGCGGTGATTCAGTCCAAGAGAAAATTGAAGAGCTTGAAACAAAGATTGATGACATTAACAATCGTATTGTTGAGCTGAAGCAATTCGTGCTTGATGATAAGCTACCTGTAGCCCAATATAGTGAATTACGCAATGAAGCAGACACAAAACTACATAAATTAAGGACTGAACTAGTTGAGACAAAAAGGAAATCAGAACGAACCTCACAAAACCTAGTAACGCCCGAGGAGTTCGAATTAGTCCTAGAAGAAAGTGTTACAGAGATTTATGGCTTGAAATTTGAGCAAAAACGAGCGATAGTAGTGCAACTTATTGATGAGGTAGTAGCTGAGCCCGGACATTTGACTGTCACAGGATACATCGGTCTCTCGTCGACTGGTGAGGTTCAAGAACTGGAAGGTACAAATTATTCATCTAATTCATCAGAAAATCATGTCAAGTTCAAATCTAGCAGTGGGAATCGTTGGTCTGCCCAACGTCGGAAAATCAACACTCTTTACCGCCCTCACACGTAATGAGGTGCTTATTGCGAACTATCCGTTTGCTACTATTGATCCATCCGTGGGAGTTGTTGCGGTACCTGATGGACGCTTACAAACACTTTCTACTATCTCAGGTTCACAGAAAATTATTCCCGCAGCAATTGAATTTGTGGATATTGCAGGGCTCGTGAAGGGTGCTTCAGCTGGAGAAGGGCTTGGGAACAAATTCCTCGCAAACATTCGCGAGACCGACATGATTGCAGAAGTAGTGCGCATCTTTGAAGACAGTGACATTCATCACGTCTCAGGTGGAGTTGATCCAATGGGTGATATTGAGGTTATCAATCTTGAGCTCATCATGGCAGATGGAGAAACCGTCTCAAAGCGCCTTGGTACTCTCGAGCGAGATGTTCGCGCTGGAAATAAAGAAGCGATTGCACTCAAGGCACTCCTTGAACGACTCCTTCCGCACCTAGAAGCTGGTCAGCTCGCAAACTCTCTTGAGATGACAGACGATGAAAAGAAACTCCTCAAAGGACTGCATCTCCTTACAGCAAAGCAATTCCTCTACGTCTGTAACAAGAAGCAAGATTCTTTCAATCTCGATGAACATAATGACGATCGTTGGCAGGAACTACTTGAATTCTTTGAGAAGAGTGGTTCTGAGTACGTTATTGTAGATGCCGGCATGGAGCACGAACTACGCGACATGGAAGAGGATGAGAAGACAGAATTCCGTCGTGAGTACGGAGCGCAAAATAGTGGTGTGGAAGCACTCATCCGTGCAGCATACCATCGTCTTGGTCTTATGAGTTACTTCACTACCGGAGAAGTTGAGACACGTGCATGGACTGTACCAATCGGTTCAACTGGTCCTGAAGCTGGAGCAGCAATTCATACTGATTTTCAGACGAAGTACATTCGAGCGCAGGTAGTCACTTTTGAAGATTTGGTAGCCTGCGGTTCAAAAGCTGCAGCTCGTGACCAGGGGAAGCTTCGTACGGAAGGGAAGGAATACATCGTAAAAGATGGTGACGTGATTGAGTTCCTGCACTCATAATATAAAAAAATAGCGCCGCGGCCTGGATAACCAAGGCCGCGGCGTTTTCTTGTGAGAGCCATCTCAGAACGGCAACTTGCGCTGACCGGTCACAATCTCGTCCATGACTTCATGGAGACGACGACGGTTGGTCAGGATATCGAAGAAGTCCTTGACCTCGTGGCAGAGATGTTTGCTGCGTTCGGGGAGGAGACGGATCGCTTCCTCGATACGCAGGAGACGGCTGGTTTCCCCCTTGTACGCAATCGCGTCGGGTAAAAGGAACATAATGAATCCCAGTGCTCCGATGGCGAGAATGGGAATGAAGATGGTAGCCAAGACAAGCATGGCGACAATCTGAAGTGGGTGCATGACTCTCTCCTTCGGTTCGGGTTTGTGAGACATTAGTGCAATACTGACGCCTCCTTTCCGCATTATCGACATTTGGTCGCTCGTGTCAATTTTTACTTGTGTACTAGCGACACATTCGACGGAAATACTGCACATCAGCGTTATACGGAAAAATGAAAAAGGATTTGCGTACGATAGTTCCTGATTTTGGCTCAAGAATGTTGAGTCGCACGAGTTCTCGAGCTGCAATCTCAAGCGTTATCACATCGAAATTGTACTGTAGAGCCAAATCCTCGAGTAGCACAAACTCATTGAGTTCAGGCCAGAGATGCTCCATAGAGAGTGCTGCACGGGCAGCGTTTTCAGATGGTAGTGGGTCAAAGAGCGAGAAGCGGGGCTTTGCGTTAGTCATTACGTCCTCCCTAGGAACAGGTTACAGGTCGAAATGGTACAGGAGTATAGAAATGCGTCAACAGCTTACGAACCTTTTCTTTTACCAGGCTGGAGCGGGCTAATGATGTTTGGGTTCCATTCAGCTTTGATTTCTCCGTTTGATTTTTCGTACTCAGCAATTTGATGTGCGAGATATTGAGCCAGGCGCTTGGTGTGCTGTGGCGTAAGCGCATAGATACCAGTCTGAGAGCCTGAACTAAGACTCATGACGAAGAATTCTGGCGTAAAAGCGACATTAATACTCTCACAAAATACCTTAGGGGCTTTCTTTAAATCTTCGGGTTTCATAAATCTATTCTACTACATTGTGTGAATACTGACACACTGGTAACTTTTTGGCTTTACAGTCGTTTTAAATAGGAACATACTTAAACATATGGAAAATCACACTGCCAAGCACTTTGTGCTCCAACTCGGTTCACTTGTGAGCCTCTACTTATCACTATCGTTTTTACTGGTAATGGCATTTGGTGTCATCAATATTATGTTTCCCGATGCAGCAAACGGCTACTGGGAAACTGAATCAGCACACCAGAGTGTCCGCTTCGGTATCGCGATGGTGATTGTCTTCTTTCCAACCTATCTCGTGCTTACCAGACGTGTAAATGAACTGCGTCGCAAAGAAGAAGCAGGTGCGTATCTCTCACTTACAAAGTGGCTTGTGTACCTCTCACTTCTCATCGGAGGAGGTGTTCTCCTTGGAGACCTAGCGACAGTCATTATGACCTTCCTTGAAGGCGAGCTCACTCAGCGGTTTATTCTAAAAGCAGCAGCAGTGTTTATTGCAGTAGGAGCTGCGTTTCATTACTACATTCTCGACGCGCGTGGCTTTTGGCTCAAGAATAAAGAGAAATCAGTGCAGTTTGCTGCTGGCGTGATTGTTGTTGTGCTCGCATCACTTGCTAATGCCTTCACAATGATTGAAACACCGACAGAAGTACGTGAGGGGAAGCTCGACCAAACTCAGGTAACTGACCTCCAGCAGATTCAGTATCGAATTCAAGATTACTACGTCGTGAACGAAAAACTTCCAGACACACTAGCTACTCTCGGCGAGCCGACTGTACCAACAGCTCCTGAGGGCCGTCCTGCGTACCGTTACGGCATAGTGGAGTCAGGATTTGAACTCTGTGCCACCTTTGCTCAGGAATCCACTGAGAATGAATTTATGGGCACACCTGCCGTCATGATGGAGAAAGGACTCATCCGCAATCCTGATTCTTGGCAACACGGGGTAGGCGAGACATGTTTTGAGCGCATCATCAACAAAGACAATGCGGGTAATCTCATCCCACCTGGACAGGAAACGAAGCAATAGAAAACATTAAACGCAGGTGCACAAAGTGCACCTGCGTTTAATTTGCACAAAATTTACTTCGTAGGATAATTAGATAATGGAAGACAAAACACTCGGCAGCTTTCTTACTGAAGAAAACCCATTCTTAACCGCAACGCTGAACTGTCATCTAGCTACTGAGGTTTTACTGGATAAAATGTTGTCTAAGTGGGTAAAAGACACACCTGCAAAAACACTTTTGCCCAAGTATTACAAACCAAAACTGGACCTACTTTTGATAATCGGCATTTTGAAACCCGAGGTATACAAAAACATGATGTCCGTCAATAAACTTAGAACAAAGTTTGCACACGAAATTGACTACAAAGTTACTCGCGATGACATTCTTCTACTAGGATACGGATATAATGAAACTGAAAGTTTGTACTTAAATTTAACAATAGCGTTAGCCTCAAGTCTTGGCTATCTAGTTTCAAATGCTCAGCTCTTTATGGAGCAACCGTTCTCAACTTTATTAATGACAAGGATTGGTCTTTTTAAGACTGACCCATCATTTTCACAATTATCTAAGAAAGAAATAGTTAAGTTGTACCAGCACTCAGTCGACACACTCCTTGAAAGATCATCTAAGCGCAGTAATGCAGATGTGTTTTATATGAGTGACATACTTAATATATAAATTTGCACAAATAGAAATTCATAGCATAATGAGGACTCTTTACTAAATAGGAGGTAATTTGCATGCATAAACGTTTTGATCACCAAGCCATCGAGAAAAAGTGGCAAGAGAACTGGAAGGAAAGTGGCATCTACGACGTCGGTCAACGTGATAAAAGCAAAGAGAAAGAATACGTACTCGTCGAGTGGCCGTATCCATCTGGCAACCTCCACATCGGACACTGGTACGCATTTGCAGTACCTGACATCTATGTGCGCTACCGTCGCATGACCGGTAAGCAAGTGCTATACCCGA
>JBDLTL010000038.1:0-4495 GCA_039799085.1 Candidatus Parcubacteria bacterium
GCCTTTCTTACCATCGACAACACCAAGGTCTCAAAATCTCTCGGCAACACCATTACCATGCGACACCTTCGCGACCGAGGTTTCTCTGGCGACGACTACCGCTACTGGCTCCTGACCGCGCACTACCGCTCTCCTATCAATTTCTCCTGGGATGCGCTCAAGGCCGCCAAGCAAGCCCTCTACCGCCTCAAGCGACACATGTATGAAGAGTTCAAACAGCGTTCAACCATTCCTGATGCTGGGTACATGGAAAAATTTGATGCCAAGCTGGCTGACGACCTCGATACTCCAGGAGCGATTGCGGTACTTTGGGAAATGATGAAGGACGACACCATCGACGAGAAGACGAAGTGTGGCACGCTCATGGCCATGGATGACGTGCTTGATATCGGTCTCTCTGAAGACCCATCTGAGGGCAAGCGACTGCTTGGTGTTGTGGGACAAGAAGAATTACCTTCTGAAATTCAAGAACTCATCGACAAGCGCGAAGTGGCTCGCATCGCCCGCAACTGGGCCGAGGCAGACTTCCTCCGTGAAGCTATCTCAAGAAAGGGCTACACCCTAGAAGATACACCGCAAGGGCCGAAGATAACGAAAAATGCATAAATAAAGCGGCGGGGACGAAGTCCCCGCCGCTTTATTTCCCTATTCACACTACCCACACTTTCCCCAGGGAATCCGTCAATTACTGATTTTGGTGGTAAGTGGTAAGATAGTGACACTATGGCTGAAAAGGCACTCAATCGTTCACTCCGCAAACCACCCCAAAACGTCGAAGCTGAAAAAGCTCTCCTTGGCGCAATCATTCTCAAGCCTGATGCTATGCATGACGTATCAGTAACTATCTTTCCTGAGAGTTTTTATGCTGACAAGCATCGTCTTATCTTCGACGCCATCTCCAAAATTTTCTCAAAGGGTGATCCAATCGACACTGTATCGGTAGTAACGAAACTCAAAGACATGAGTGCGCTTGATCGTGTTGGTGGTGCATCATACGTAACCGAACTCATCGAGACTGTACCAGCCGCAGGCAACGCAATGTACTACGCCGAGCAAGTCGTAAACAAAGCGACACTGCGTAATCTCATTCATGCAGCCGACGACATCGCTGAGATTGGTTTCTCTGATCCAGAGACTGTCGACGAAGCACTCGACCAGGCCGAGAAGAAAATCTTCCAGGCCACCCAAGCACCAAGCGCGCAGAAATTCCGTCCGATTGGTACGTCACTCAAGGAAGCTTGGGAACGTTTTGAACATCTTTCTGCCAATCCTGAACTCAAACGTGGTGTGCCGTCTGGTTTTACAGCACTCGACAATCTCCTCTCTGGATTTCAAAAGTCTGACCTCATTATTCTCGCCGCTCGTCCATCTATGGGTAAGACAACATTCGCACTCGACCTCGCGCGTAATGCAGCCCTCCTCCACCAAAAATCAGTTGGTATCTTTTCGCTTGAAATGAGTGATCAGCAGCTCGTCGACCGTATGCTTGCGGCGGAATCTGGCGTGGACTCATGGAAGCTCCGTACTGGTCGTCTCTCAACTGACCACGAATACGAATCGCTTCAAAACGCCATGCAAAAGCTTCACAAAGCGCCAATTCATATCATCGACGAAGCGGCAATGAATATCGTCAAGATGCGTTCTGCCGCACGCCGTCTGAAGAATGAATATGGCCTCGACCTTCTTATCGTTGACTACCTTCAGCTCATGTCCCCAACCATGACCAAAGGTAGCGACAGTATGGTGCAGCAAGTTACTGAGATTTCTCGCTCACTTAAGATTCTCGCAAAGGAACTCGAGGTGCCGGTTATTGCCCTTTCTCAGCTCTCTCGTGCTGTAGAACAGCGTGGTGGAAAACCTCGCCTCTCTGACCTTCGTGACTCTGGTTCTATCGAGCAGGACGCGGACGTTGTAATGTTCATTCACCGCGAAGACAAGATGAATAAAGATAAGGAGCCCGAGCGACCAAACATTGCCGAGATTCTCGTTGAGAAGCACCGTAACGGTGCTGTGGGGGCAGCGGAACTCTACTTCGACGGCCAACACGTCCGCTTCCTTAATCTCGACACACACCATGCAGCAGCTGGCGGAGGTGGCGGCCATGATGACTTCTAGGTATGAATAATTTAGACAAGCTCATTACCCTCTTTGAATCTTTTCCAGGTGTTGGCGCTCGCCAAGCGAAGCGTTTTGCATTTCATGTTCTTACCATGAATGAAACCGACGTTGTCGAGCTCTCAAAGCTCATCGCAGACATCAAGAGTAGTGTGGTTGAATGTGAAAGTTGTCATCGCTTCTTTTCTAAAAATGGCGGTGCGAGCAATCTTTGTTCAATTTGTTCTGCTAGCAACCGTGAACACGATAGACTACTCGTCGTTGAACGAGATTCTGATATTCAGGCGATTGAGCGCGCCGGCGTGTACAACGGGCTTTACTTTGTGCTCGGAGGTACCGTGCCACTTCTGCGCTCCGCTGACACCGAAAAGCTCCGTGCCGGCGCGCTCAAAGCCACCGTACAAGCACGCCTCCCCGAAGGTCTTTCTGAAATTATTCTAGGCTTCTCCATAAATCCTGATGGAGAAAACACCGCGCGCTTTATTGAAAATGTTCTTGAGCCAGTTATCAAAGACACCAAAGCCACCCTCTCTCATCTCGGTCGTGGACTCTCAACCGGTAGCGAGCTCGAGTACGCAGACCCCGAAACCATCAAAAACGCTCTGCGAAATAGATACTAAACGAATAACGGCCGGCCCTGCTTGCGCAAGGTCCGGCCGTTTCGTAGGTGTCAGAGCCCCCACTTTTGCTCTTGCTCCTCGACGAAGCGAGCGACCTTCCCCGTGACTAGATCACGGATTTCGTCTGCCACATCGTGACGCTCGGGCGTACTCCCAACCAGCTTGTGCCATTCGGGCACATACCGGCGAAGATTGCCGTCACCGAAACGTTCGGCAATCTCCCTTTGGAGCTCCTGATCAAGAGCAATAATTCCCACGTCGAGTTCATCTTGAAGCTCCAGCGTCGGAGCTTCAAACGCATGCATCCGAAGTGCGTCAATGCGAGCAAAAATCGGATACTGTTCAGCTTCCGTAATGACCATCGGTTTTCCCTACTCTATGCAGTTTCCCGTACCACTTGACACACTATCAAAAAACTTGCCTAACGGCAAGTTTTTTGATTATCCAATCTTTTCGATTTTAATCTCAGCGTAGTGCTGGCGGTGTCCGATACGTCGGTCACGGTTGCTCTTCGCCTTGTAGCGGATGATTGTGATCTTTGGACCTTTTGCTTCTCCGAGGTAGGTCGCAGTTACCTTTGTACCAGTGTGCGGAGTTCCTACCTTTGCAGATGAGCCATTGTCAGTCATAAGGACGGTGTCGAATTCAATCTTGTCACCTTCCTTGTGATCACCAAGAAGCTCAACCTTGAGAGTATCGCCTTCGTGAACGACATATTGCTTTCCGCCAGTAGCGATAATCGCAAACGGCTTTGTTGCTGTGTCTGTTGCCATAGTGGTCGCTATAATACAAGATATTGGCTTTTTTGCAACTATTTTGCTACCCTACAAGCAGGAGCACAAGGAGAGATGCTATGAAAAAAGCCCAGTTTCCGGCTGTAATACGAAGGCGGTCCGGACGAGCCTGCGAGGATATAAACGTAATTCTCGAGAAACCAGCCGAGGATTACGCCGCCGGCGAATCCTTCGAACTTTCTCTCGACAACAACATCATTGGGGTTCATGTCGAGATACCACTACGAGAAACTGCTGATCAGATTCTCTATGTGAAATAAGCCACCAACACTGTGACCCTCGCTTTCGTGGGGGTCTTTTTTAACCCTAATCTTCAAGTGACTTTGGTTTTTCAAGTGAGAGCACTTCAATTTCGGCTGATTCTCCGGTAATACGAAGAATGTCTTTATCAATCTTTCCAAGCTCCTTACCAGCTGCGTTGTAATGATTCACGGTGGTTGTAAGCGTGTTTCCAAGCTTCTGGTAATACTCTTCGTAGCGCTTGAGGTGCCCTGAGAGTTTCTCCACATTCTTGATGATGTCTTGTGCCTTTTCTTCAATCTCAAGTGCCTTAAGCCCTTGGAGTACTGTCTGGAGGTACGCGAGGAATGAAGTTGGTGAGACAATAATAACTTTGTACTTTCCAGCAGCTCTTTGAATAAGATTGTCCTCCCCTGCTCCGACCTTGTTGGAAAGAAGGTCGTAGTAAATTCCTTCGTGCGGAATAAACATAAAGGCGAAGTCCGTCGTCTTCTCGCTCGGGCGGATGTACTTAGAGGTTTCGGTAATACGAAGCTTGAGGTCATTCACAAACGCTTTTTCAAACTGCACCTTATCGACGCCATCAGCAGCTTCCGCGAAGCGGTTGTAGTTATCGAGTGAGAACTTCGAGTCGATTGGAATCACCTTCCCTTTTACAAACACCACCGCATCAACAATTTCACCATCATTAAATGCATACTGCATTTGGAAACTGTCTGGTGGCAG
>JBDLTL010000039.1:0-4259 GCA_039799085.1 Candidatus Parcubacteria bacterium
GGTAGTGCGCGGTCAGGAGCCAGTAGCGGTAGTCGTCGCCAGAGAAACCTCGGTCGCGAAGGTGTCGCATGGTAATGGTGTTGCCGAGAGATTTTGAGACCTTGGTGTTGTCGATGGTAAGAAAGGCATTGTGCATCCAGTACTTCACAAACTGTCGACCAGTCGCTGCTTCTGACTGCGCTATTTCAGCATTGTGGTGCGTGGCGATATGGTCGATACCACCAGTATGAATATCGATTTGTTTACCGAGAGTAGCAAGCGCCATAGCGGAACACTCAATGTGCCAACCAGGAAATCCGGTTCCGAAGCGACTTTTCCAGCCGAGTTCACTTTTTTTCCAGATGGCGAAGTCAGCCGGGTGGTGCTTTTCGGTATTTACATCAACCCGAGCTCCGCTACGTAGCTTACTAATGTCGATATTACCAAGACGACCGTAGCTTGAAAATTTTTCAATATCAAAGTACACGCCATCGCTTGTTTCGTACGCGTAGCCTTTGTCGTCGAGAGTTTTGACGAGACTGATTTGCTTGCCCACGTATTCACTCGCGCGAGCCCAAGTGGTTGGTGGAAGGATGTTGAGTTCTTCGGTGTCAGCGACAAAAGCCTTGATGTACTTGTCACCAAGTTCCTTCATGCCTTCAAGTGAGATAGGGAGACCTTCTTTTTTGAGACCCTTCATCATTTTGTCTTCGCCAGCATCACCATCGTCGGTGAGGTGTCCGAAGTCAGTGAAATTGATGGTGTGCTTTACGAGGTAGCCGTTTTTGATGAGAGTGCGCTTGAGGATATCGGAAAAGATGTATGAACGGAGATTGCCAATGTGAGCGTAGTCGTAGACGGTCGGCCCACAGCTATACATAGTAACGTGCGGGCTTTTGAGAGGGGTAAAGACCTCAATCTTGTGAGATTCAGTATTAAAAAGCTTCACCTCGCGCAAGAGTAGGGGTGTTTTGTTGCCAATAAGTTTTCCTAACATTCCTCGTATAGTAGCAAACGAAGGGCATTCACGGAAACTCTTTGGTCTTAGCGATGCTTCATGAGATAATGGCGCCATGTTGAATCAAGATGCACAATGGAGCTCAAAAAATGAGCAAACCCAAAGCGAACGGAAGCAGTGGCTCCCGTACTCACTCGCTCTATTACTAGCGATAGCTACCTTTTTCTCTGGACTCTATATAGGAGAGAGGGGAACTGTCTTTGGTCAGGATGTTCGACTCTCGAGCTTCATCTCAACTGATGCTGGCGCGACAGCTGAAACAGACCTCAGTCAGTTCTGGAAGGTGTGGGGAATTCTCAATGAGAAGTTCGTCTCAGCTAGTACCACACAGCAACTTTCTGATAATGAGCGTGTATACGGCGCGATTAGTGGCCTTGTAGATTCGTATGGCGACCCGTACACCATCTTTATGCCACCATCAGACGCAGATCGTTTTGAAGACGATATTTCGGGCAATTTCAGTGGTGTTGGTATGGAGGTCGGACTTCGCGACAGACTTATCACTATCATTTCACCACTTCCGGGGACACCGGCAGAACGAGCCGGACTGCTTTCGGGTGACGTGATTGTGAAGATTGATGACAAGAGTACCGAAGACATGCGTATCGATGAAGCAGTCCGGCTCATCCGCGGCGAAAAGGGCACTACTGTCACCTTTGAAATCTTCCGTGAAGGCGAGACAGAGTTCCGCATTATTCCAGTGGTTCGTGACAACATCGACATTCCAACTGTAAAGACAGAAAAGATTAACGACATCTTTGTCATCTCTCTCTATAGCTTCAATGCCGTCGCTGAATCAAAAATGCAAGAAGCGATGGATGAATTCACAGCCAGCAAGGCAGAGAAGCTTGTGATTGACCTTCGTGGCAATCCAGGTGGTTTCATGCAAAGTGCCGTTGATATCGGTAGCTTCTTTATGCCAGCTGGCAAGGTGGTTGTGCGTGAGCAATCAGGCGAAGGTGGAGAAGACAAAATCTTCCGCACTCGCAACCGCCAGGTACGTGAATTCAGCCCACAAAATCTCGTCGTGCTCGTAGACGGCGGTTCGGCTTCAGCGTCAGAAATTCTCGCTGGTGCACTCAAGGACCACCAGACAGCTACCATCATTGGCGATCAGACCTTCGGTAAGGGTTCTGTTCAAGAACTCATCGAGCTTCCTGACGGCTCATCTCTCAAGGTCACCATCGCTCGTTGGCTTACCCCAAATGGCGTTTCTATCTCTCATGAAGGTCTTGCGCCAGATATCCTTATCAAGCGTACTCCACAGCACCGTGAAGCTGGTGAAGACCCACAAAAGGATGCTGCGCTCCGCTTCCTCCGTGGTGAAGAGGTAATTAGCGAAAGCTTCACAGACGCGCTTAAGACTACTCCTGGAGCTTAGTCTTTGGTATAGTTGCGAAGTAATTTAAGGTAAAACTGTATGAAAGTAATTCTTCTGCGAGATGTGGCCAAAATCGGCCGACGAAACGATATTGTTGATTTGCCTGATGGGTACGCGCTCAATCAGCTCATTCCAAAGAAATGGGCTGAAGCGGCTACTCCTGCAAATATCAAAAAAATCACTACCGCAAAAGCAGCAGTAGCAGCGCATCATCAGGCTGACGATGTTCGCTTCGAGGAGATGGCTACCATGCTCCAAAAGGAGAGAATTACTCTCTCTGCTGATGCCAACGCCAATGGACACCTGTTCAAGGCAATTCACGAATCAGATATCATAAGCGCTGCTGCACAGAAGGGAGTGACACTCGACAAGACGTGGGTGCACCCTAAGGGGCAGATTAAAGAACTCGGCGTCTTTGATATTTTCCTCAAGAGAGCAGGGAAGGAGCGAGAGTTTCAAATTGAAGTTGTTAAAAAGTAATATTTCTATTTATGAGTGAAGACGTAATGAAGCGAGCCTTTCCACTTATTGCAGTATTGTTTCTCTGTGGAGCACTCGTGGTAGCAATAGCTATGTGGGTAGGTCCTGATAAAAAAGACAGCACCACGACAGCAGAAGGGGACGATGTAGAGTTGGTAAAAGATACTCCCAAGACACTTCCAGCTCCGCTGACACCAGAGGAATTAGCAGCATATGATGTAGACATGACAAACAATAGCAATCCAGTAGCAGTATTTACTACCAACAAAGGCGTTATCGAAATGGAGCTCTTTGAAGACTACATGCCGATTACAACTGGCAACTTCATGAAGCTTGCGGGGGAAGGTTTTTATAACGGTATCAAGTTCCATCGAGTTATCGAAGGCTTCATGATTCAGGGTGGTGACCCAAACACCAAGACTGACAACGCGATGTCATACGGACAAGGAGGCCCCGGATACACCATTACCGATGAGTTCGTAAAAGGTGACCACCTCACCAACAAGCGAGGAACGATCTCAATGGCGAACACCGGACAGCCGAACAGTGGCGGTAGTCAGTTCTTCATCAACTTGGTAGACAATGTTGGCCTCGACTACGATAAGCCACCAATGCAATCAAGTCACCCAGTATTCGGACAGGTAGTGAAGGGAATGGAAGTGGTGGATGCAATCGGACAGGCAGAGACAAATGTAAATGATCTTCCGGTTGAACCAATAATCATCGAAAAGGTCGAAATCAAGAAAGCTTCCTAAAGTCGCAACTCGCTTTGTTGCGGTTCGGTAAAATGGCACTCATCGTACAGAAGTACGCCTCGCGCCATTTTCCTCCCGCGCCTCGCGACTTAAGAAACCTTTTGGAAAGTAGTATACAAAAAAGCGCCGGCCCAGAGGGCCGGCGCTTTTTGTTGTGCATTACGCAGTGACTACGTCTACTGCTTTCTTAGTCACTCGCTGTCCGTTGAAACGAATCTTGCGAATGTTCTTGAATGCTACTTTTCCTTCAGTAACAGCGTAGATAGTGTGGTCCTTACCAACACGTACGCCCTTACCCCCTTCAATTTTTGTACCTCGCTGGCGAACGATAATTTCACCGGCTTTGACTTTCTGTCCATCTGCGCGCTTCACACCAAGCATTTTTGGTTGCGAGTCGCGCAGGTTTTTGGCGGTACCGCCAGCTTTTTTGGTTGCCATACGATTACTGTATAATTAGTTAGTGCCCGAGAGTATACGATATATGTTACAAAAACTCAAGTCTTTTCTGTCCGATGACAGCCTTTTTCATAGCTTTTTACTCGTTTTGGTGGCGGTGGCGTCCTTTGGATTGGGGAGACAGTCGATTTTGGAGCAGGTACAGCAGGAAAGTGTTGTAAATAAAGAATATTCTTCTGAGATTCGGCCG
>JBDLTL010000040.1:0-3185 GCA_039799085.1 Candidatus Parcubacteria bacterium
CGCTGTACGTACGGATCGCCCTCGACAGGAATCACTTCATAGGCAATCTTTGGTTCGGCAGTGATGGGATTGTATGCAAGCGCAGGCAGTGCGAGTAAAAAGAAAATAGCAAATAGAATAGTTCGTCTCATGCGCTCTACTATAACAAAAAGAGTCGGCCGGTAGCATAGCGACCGGCCGACTCTTACTAATTCATATTAGAAGTGTTTCGGACCTTTTTCCGGAAGTTCAACGCCGGCATCTTCGAGAATGGCACGAGCAGCCTCTTTGTCATTGGCTTTTCGTGCTACCTCAAAAGCTTCGCGCTGTTCGTCGGTGAGCTCTTCGAGGAATGGGGACTTGCCACCCTTCATACCATGACCTCGGCCCATGCCTGGCATGCGCTCAGGTGCTTTGACACCGAGTTCATCAAGAATCACTTTTGCTTCATCCCACTTCCCTTCTTCCTTGAGAGCGTGAGCTTCTACAAACTTCTCGAAGTCTTCTTCAGTGTCTACAGCATCAGCAAGAGGAGTTCCTGCAACAGCTTCTTTGAAGGCATCGAAGTCATTTGCTTCAACCGCTGTATGAATAGCGTCGCGCTGTTCATGCATCGCTTTATGGACAGACTCCATTGTTTCTTCGTCAACACCAGCATCAATGAGTGCGTCACGCGCAGCATCAAGGTCGCCAGATTCGCGAAGTTCGCGAGCGGTTTCAAACGCTTCAATTTGTTCTTCAGTAAGTCCGGCTTTCTGGAGAATCTCTGTTCCCTGAAAAGCCTGTACTCCCGTAGCGGTCACCGCAAATGCTGCAATGGCTACGAGGAATGGTTTTGATTTCATGTGTAGTTTTTTCAATGTGTGAATCGTTAAGAATCCATGGACGCAGGATAGCTACCCCTGCACAGACTAGTACGTCACCTCACCACACGCCTTTCACTACTGAACAGTTTGAAAATGATTCCAGATTTTGGCAAGAGCAGTCCACAGTTCTCCCTCACCATCAACGGTGGTCCCGCAAGAATCGAGTTCGTACTCTGCCCCTTCAAAGACAATGGTGTACTCCACATCGATACCACCATTACGTGAATTACAATCAGGTGGCGCTGCTTCTTGTGATTGCTCTACAAGAACATCGGAATCTATCGCGCTCTTTATGTCGCGCATGATATTGAAAGGAATGGTACCTTCGCGAACCTGGCGCTCGACACCAACTGCCGGCACGAAGAGGTAGCGATACGCTCCATCACGAGAAACTTGAAATGACGGACAGTTCGGATCACAACTACCATATGCGCGACTCGTGATGCTAAGCTCGCTTACTTCTTCCTGCGTCTCAACATCATCAGGATTGAGTAATTTTGAAAAGTGTCCGACATACAAGTATCCACCTGCCACAAATCCCACCACAAACGTGATGGCGATATTAAGTACGTCATTTCGCTTCATTTCTAACATAATAAAAGTATAACAGACACTTGCGATGAGCATGCGCTTGCGTTCATCTGGGTATCGGTATAGCATCACAACAGACAACCGAAAGGAACCGCCATGTACCTCGACCGTACCGTGGCAGTTCCGACTGCCACCTTGCAAAACCCCGTCGCTCCGACTCCGTCGGAGCTTGCTTCAAGTATGGTTATGCTTGAAGTTATGCACCATACCTTCAAAGGTGAAATCAAAACCGGAAGCATCATTATCCACGAACTGGTACTGAGGGATGTGCGCGACTTTTTCAAGGAAGCGTTCGCTCTGAAGTTTCCCGTTCACAGCATCATTCCTGTGAGTGAGTTTCGCTGGAATGACGAAGCTTCCTGCTTCGCCAACAATTCGTCAGGACAGAACATGCGTTACCTTGACGATGGACGGATGTCCAAGCACGGCATTGGCTGTGCATTTGACATCAATCCGCGTCAGAATCCGTGCTTTGTACTCGACGAAGAAACACTTCGCCTAGAGCACATCATTCCCTGGGACGGCATATACGTACCAGGCACCGACGGTACACTCCAAAAGGGCGACCGCTTGGTGAAACTGATGCAAGAGCGAGGGTGGTCATGGGGTGGTAATTGGACCTTTCCGAAGGATTACCAGCACTTTCAAATCGTTCCTCCCGAACTCGCTTCGTATGTCGCCCCGCGCGACTAAAGCGAAAAGGCCCGGCACACTCACACGCCGGGCCTTTTTCCATATGCCTATGAACGACACGCGTCCACGAATGCTTTGAAAATATCTATTTCTTTCTCATGCGTCAGATGCTCTGGATGCCACTGCATACCAAGACAGAATTTCTTTCCCGGTACCTCAATCGCTTCTATCACCCCATCGCCACTTCGTGCACTCACAACAAACCCCTCAGCCTCTGCTTTTACTGCCTGATGATGGTGACTGTTAACCATCATGGAAGTTTCACCAACAATACCGTGCAACAAAGTCCCTTCAGTGATTTTAATCTCATGCGCAGGCTTAAGTCTATCTTCAAGGTAATGTTCGAGCGCATTTGGCACTTCATGCTCAACATGTTGAATGAGGGCTCCACCATGCATCACAGCAAGAAGCTGCTCACCTAAGCATATACCGAGAATGGGAATATTTTTTTCAAGAAATTTCTTAGTGAGGGTCATATCAAACTCGAGCCGACCGAGCTTCATCACTACCGTCTCGTGAATACTGTCGTCACCATAGACGTGTGGTGGAATATCGTAATCTCCGCCCGGAAGTAGCAGGCCGTCGAGATTTTCTACATAGTCATCAATATTCTCAGTCGACAAGGGAACCGCCACCGGAATACCTCCCGCTTTTGCTATTGCCGAAAAATAATCTTGTCGCAACACATAGTACGGGTAAATCGAGTAATCGCCCTTTTCTTCCAAATCTAGAACAACTCCAATCAGTGGTTTTTTCATAATGAATATCGCCGTGCATAATACCAAATTATTTTTCATTCACGTTATCGACATACACACGTATTTCGTGCCATAAAATAGGCGTATACTATATATGGATTTGTTTGGGACGTTTAATTTTTAGCTAAGAAGCAAAACATGAACAAAACAACACACATGATCACCTTTATTCTGATGGCGGTGGGAGGCCTTAACTGGCTTCTTGTCGGCGTCGCAGACCTAGACTTGGTCGCCTCACTCTTCGGAGCTGGTTCTACCCTTGCCAAGGTCGTCTACATTGTGGTCGGTCTCGCAACTG